>JBCBOC010000249.1:0-6007 GCA_039821475.1 Cyanobacteria bacterium J06632_22
ACTAATTGAATCAACCGAACTCTGTAAATAGCGTAAACTTGAGGTTTCGAATAATTCCATACCCATGGCGCTAATCTATCAAGAAGATTGGCGAAACGACTACTACCGAATCATCCTAACCGCTTTAACACACACTGATACTGCTTTTGGAGGTCTCATGAGTCGCCAAGCTCAGTCCGCAAGTGCTTTATCCCTAGACGTTTTATCCCTGGACGTTTTACCCCTAGAAGCCCAACCCCGCATTTACGTGATGGATGTCTACATCGTAGATGGACCCATTGAACCTGAGTTTCTCCATGCTCATCCCATGATTTCAAGACGGATTGAAATTTTGGAACATCGCACGCTTGCCGACTTGCATCAGGCTATATTTCAAGCCTTTGATCGTCGGGCAGAGCATCTTTACGAGTTTCAAATTGGAGGGAAAGGCCCCCACGATCCTAAGAATCGGGTCTACAGCCTCTCCCAAGCGCTCCGCCGCGAAGAAGACGAGATGGCAGCCGGTGATGTCGAAACAACAACCCTAGCCGATGCGGGCATCTGTGTGGATCAGCCCTTTGGCTATTGGTTTGATTTCGGTGATGCTTGGTGGCACCAGGTTAACTTAGTTGAAATTCGGGCTAATCACTGTCTTGAAGGGTTTCCTAAAGTAGTGGGTCGCGTTGGCGATAGCCCACCGCAGCAGGGCAGCGACGAAGATTAAGCCGCACTTATGGGTTAGCCGTTGCTGGAGCCGATTCAGCGGCTTCCGTTGGGGACGGCGCTGCCGTGGGACTCACCTGAGTCAGCATAAGGACGCTGCCATTGCTATCCACCTGGCAAGATCCATAGTTTATGTCAGACACTTGCCATTGAACGAGTAGCGTCCCGTCTTCAAGGGGAATGGGCGCTTGCATGTCTGGTGGCTGTGTTGGGCTGTCCTGTAAAACCAGCAAATAGCAATCCTGCGCCTGAGCGTCTACTGACGCTGGAATATTGACCTGGGATGCACCACAGGCTGACAAACTGGTTACTGTGACCAGGCCACCCAGAAAGACTCTGATCATGAAACGTGCTGCGATTGCTCCGATATCTCCGAAACCGCTTCTGAATTGAAACACATCTGACTGGGGAGGTAAACGCTCGACCCTCAGATTAATCGAATCTGCACGTATATGTTGGACATCTGGCTTTAGTCCCCAAATTGGGCCACTGTTCAAGTTGATAGCGCCTGTAGCTTGTGCTGATGTGAGTTAGCAGGTGCCGTCATGTTTCATCCTTCGGGTATAGCGAGGGTGCAGCTGGGTAAAGCGAGTGGGTCCAGAATCACTGTCGGCAATTTAGTAAAAATCAACTGGTCTGTCCCCCAACTTACCGGTAAACGCCTGTAAGCTAGAGATGAACTTTTGTAACTCTAGACCTGCCCATGAAACGCTGGCCCATGAAACGCTGGATGTTTGCTGTATTTACAGGCTGCCTGATGGGCTGTCTGCTTTTGCCCGTGTCTGCCGTCGCTATTGATCTGACAACCTTTCCCTCGGCTGTTTTGCCCGGTCTTAGCGGTGTGTTTACGGGAGACCGCCCCAGTGACATTGGCGTGACAGCAGGGCAGCTTTTGCCGTGTCCCGCGTCGCCAAACTGTGTGGTGAGCCAGGGGGCAGATGAAGACCACAGCATTGCCCCGCTGCGATACAAAACCGACCGTGAAACGGCCCGTGAAACCCTGTTAGCGATCTTGCAACAGCAGCCTCGAATCGAAGTTGTTCAACAGACGCCTGACTATATTGAAGTGGAATTTACCAGTCGTCTGATGGGATTCGTGGATGACGGTGAGTTTTATTTCCCACCCAACGAGAAGGTTATTCACGTGCGCTCTGCCGCTCGCTTGGGTGAATCGGATCTAGGGGTGAATCGTCGCAGGATTGAACAGTTTCGCTTTGCCTTAGCAGAATTGGGTGTATAGTCTGCGGCCTTCTCTCCTATGCCTAAACCGCTCTATGCCTAAACCGCTCTATAGCATTGGCTTAACGGCGCTGTCGGCTGCCACATACACCCAATAAATACATCCAATAAAAGAGAGAATCTGTCAGCGTCAGGGTGCGGTGAGAACTTCTCACTTCACCCTGAATCAGCTTAAGCCCTTACGCTCTCAGATCACCATCTCAGTTCTTCTACCAGATAAGATTCCAACCCTGCCTGGGTGCGACAAATCTCTTCACCATTGCTGAGATATTCCACAATAACGACTTGAGCTGCACGAGGCTGAGTGGTCGGTCGCCCTAGTCGGTCTCGCCAAAAGACGATACTGTAATCGCCCCCATGGGCGGTGGGGCCGTGCATGTAAGTTTGATGTGTCATGACAGTGCTTCCTACAGAGGGTTTGTACGTTTGCCACTGTGCTGAGTAAGGTGCTGACAATTGCCGCCAGTCCTACAGCCCAGGGCGATAAACGTTTGCCACTGTGCTGAGTTGCTGATAATTGCCGTCGGTACTACAGCTCAGGGCGAGACGGTCGCGCTGTCCCCCGTTACGGTGAACCGTAACTGCTGTGCCAATTGGTGGACTGGCATGCTCTAGCTTTGTGTGTGGACCGAAGGGCATGGCAATTAGTTGCTTGCCCAGGTCTGACTTAATATTTTCTTTACTTTTTTGGTGCTACCGCCTTTAAACCACCCTAGGGTTGTCTCCCAGCAGAACATTGACACGCCTTGGTAGCCAGCGGTTTGCACCAGTGCAATTTCCTCAGCGAGGCGTTCTATCGATTTTGCCTGGCTGAAGGGGCCAGTGTATAGACCGATGGCTACCGGCAACCGTTTGCGCAGGTCGTAGAAGCCACTGTTGTAGAGGTCATTGTTTAAGACGTCTAGATCCGAGCGATACACCTGGACTACCACTTCATCGACTAAATCCTGGTCAACCCAGGTTCGCCAATCTTGCAGATACTTGCGGTAGGCAAAGGCGGGTGGGTTGGGTGATACCGACACGATGGCGGCCGAGTTTGCTTGTTTGACCGCCTGGGAGATTTTCGCCATTAGGGCCGTAATGTGGCCAGCGCGCCAGGCGACCCACTCTGCATTGTTGGGATCTGTGGGCGGTGGGGTATCGTTATGACTGGCCCGATATTGGGCGACGGTGTAAGGGTCGTAGCCAAAGGCAATCGGCAGGCCAAAGTGGTCATCTAGCTGAATGCCATCCACCGGATAGCGCGTCACCACTTCAGCAATCAGGTCGGTCAGGAACTGCTGTACCTCTGGATGAACTGGGTTAAGCCAGGCCAGATTGCCCCCAGTGGTTTCGAGTTGGAAATTTTTCAGCCCTTGGGGCAGGCGTGGATGGGCCGTCAAGGGGCTGGCAACCGTGGCTCCTTCCCTTGTGGTGGTAAGCCAGTCAGGATGGGCCTGGGCAATGGGAGAGGTGGCCGGAATCATGAGTCCATATTCAAACCAAGGCAAAATGCGCAGATGCTGGCGATGGGCCTGGTGCACCAACCCCTGTAATGGGTCGTCGGAACCCAAGATTGGGGGATAAAGCGGAAGGTTTGTGGTGGGCTCTTGGCGAGCGCCACCTGCGGCGACGGCTACCCCACTGGGGTGTAGGGTATACCCTCGATTCCACACGCAGGGATATAGGGTGTTGATCTGGTGTTGAGCCAGGGTGGCGGCCACTTCGTCTAAGCGCGTGGTGTAGTACATCAGCGCTGCGCCTACATTGGTCATCCACACACCGCGGATTTGTTGGGTTGCGACTGGCGTTACCACTGGTGCTTGCCACAGCCATAGGGTGAGCCACAACGCGACCAAAAACAGGGCGAGTCGCCGGAGGAATTTCTGCCGTTTTGAGTTTGCCATGCCGGAGATTTCAGCTCAGGCGTCTGGAATTTCGGAGGCAATCGAGGGGAAACGCGCTTGAAGGGTTAGGCCACGCTGCTGAAAAATGTTTTGAAAGGTAGGGGTGTCTAAGACTTGTTCAACGGTATGAATGCCAGGCTGGTGCAGTTTACCCGCTAGGACTTGTTCGACGACGCTGCCAGTGCCGATGCCGGCTACTTTGGCGGTATCCGGATGGGTAAAGGTGGCCAAATAGGTGGTGGGCTGGTTGTTTTTTGTGCCTTTAATTTCTAGCCGGAGGGCAATGTCTTGTCCGGTAAATCGGTCGGTGACTTGGGTCATGCGGTAGCTGACTTGAGCTAGGAATTCAATCATGGCTGGATGCTGGAGCCAGCCGTCGGGCAGACGGGTCATCAGTTGGGTGAGACGATTGTAATAGTCCGGAAGGGAGCCAAACTTGGTCACACAGGTTTTAAGTTGGGGGAAGGTACGAGGCAGGACCATCGCTTCGACGGTGTTGTACCAGTAAACGCCTGCGCCGACGTTGTACGGGGCTGGGAAGGGGAGGACTTCGCGATCGCAATAGGGGGCAATCTCTACCCATTCGCCCTCGACCTTGGCCATAAACGGTGTTTGCAGCTCCACAAACGTGGTCCGCATCACCGTTAGTCCGGCACCCCCGGACCCAGCCACCAGATAGCTGAGGTGGACGGTTTCGGCCTGGTCCAACTGTTCTATGCCCTGTCTCACTAAGCTGTTTGAGATGCCGGGGAACACGCCCGTGCTCAGGATACCGGTGACCCCTTTGGCGATGGCCCGATCGGCATAGGTCAGCGCGGTTTGTACGTAGTCAGGACTGTCAGCCACGTCCACGTAGGGAATCTGTTGTTCGATGCAGGCGGTAAGCAGGCGATGATCGCGTTGGCGAAATGGCCCGGCACAGTGGACCACCAGATCATAGGCCTTGATTTGTTCCGTGATATCTGCCGAGGTGACGTCTATTGCCTGATAGGTGGTGCCTTCCGGTAGCGGTGCTTGGGGATGCTGTCGTCGTCCAGCCAGGGTCATCTGGGCCGGGACGTGCTGCAAAATATCTGCGGCAACGGCTCGGCCAATGCCGCCAGTTCCCCCTAAAATTAAAACTCGCTGCATGGTGCTCCGATGCGTCCGGGCTATCTCGGCTCTATTGTATTTGTCGCGTTGCTAGAAAAAGATGTTTGCGCTAAGGAAAGATGTCCGCGCTAGGGAGAGATGTCTGCGTTGAACGCGTGGGCCCTAGCACCCTGAGACCGCCGTCACGTGTTTCATATCCTACGATGATGCAACTGGAAACTGACCGTCTTATCCTACGGGGTTGGAACCCCCCAGTGGATGCCCAGCAAGCTTTCGATATCTATGGTGATCCGGCGGTGACCTGTTGGATCGGTAGCGGGGTTGCTGATGCCAATTGGTATGAAACCCAGGCTCGCCTACAGCGGTACTGCGATCGCAATAGTCCTCCCGGGAGTGTCTGGGCGGTCATAGAGAAAGCGATCGATCGGATCATTGGCACAGTTCTGTTAGTGCCCCTGCCCCTGACGTCCTCGGTTGGGGGCCGTCTTCAGTCGATTTCCCCGACGTCCTCAGTCTCTCTCCTCCCAGTCAGTGATCCCCCGCTGGAGATGGAGATTGGCTGGCACTTTCGCCGGGCCAGTTGGGGCTATGGCTACGCCACTGAAGCGGCTCGGTGCGCCCTCGACTATGGGCTGACACATTTTTCAGAAATTTATGCGGTAGCCTTGCCCGACAACTATCGCTCGATCAGCGTGATGCAACGTTTAGGCATGCGCGACCTTGGGAAAACCCAACGGTACTATGGTGGGCAGACTTTGGCCCTGTTTTGTTTGACGGCGGCTGAGCATCAGCTCGCGGTGAGCTTATCTTCCACAGGGGGAGCGTGAGCTAAATCTGGCTGAACGTCGTAGAGCACAAGCAAGTGCCCGTCAAAGTCGTAGATGCCTTGTTCGGTAAAGGTTAGATTGGGGGGCGCAGTAAAGTGGCTGGGGGGCAGAATTTTGAGGCCGAGGGTTGCGATCGCACTGAGCAACGGTGGCACCGAGGCCACTTGAATCACCGTGGCCCCGCGAAACGGCGGTACCGGCGGCCTTAGCGCAGTGCCCTTAACTTCGGTCAGAGCCAGGGCCCGTTCCTCCCGGTCGCTG
>JBCBOC010000634.1:0-2977 GCA_039821475.1 Cyanobacteria bacterium J06632_22
CCTCCGCGGGCGATGTTTATGTTGGCAAGGTTACCCGGGTGATTCCCATTGGTGCTTTTGTGGAATATCGTCCTGGCCAAGAGGGCATGATTCATATCTCTCAACTGGCCGATTACCGGGTCAATAAAGTCGAAGACGAAGTGAACGTCGGTGACGAGGTGCTGATCAAGATCAAGGAGATTGACAATCGTGGGCGGGTTAACCTGACGCGGTTGAACATTCACCCAGATGAAGCGGAGAAGGCACGGGCGTCGGCGGCAGGTGCTTAGCGTCTGAGGTCGTGAGGTCGCTGCGCTGGTGAGGGGGTGGGGCGGTGAGGTCGCTGCGCTTGGTGGGGCGGTGGTCCAAGTCTTTTCTGGACTCGTCTCTTATTGCCCAACATCCTCACCTTCTCACCGCCTTACCACCTCACCCCATTGCACCGGGTTCCCCTTTCTCGGTACGATGCAGGATGCCGTTTTAGGATTTGGGCCTCGCCGTGCGACAAGTTGTTATTGCTGGTAACTGGAAAATGCATAAAACGCAGGCGGATAGCCTGGCGTTTTTGCAAGGGTTTCTGCCCCATCTGACAGAAACGCCTGACGCACGGGAGGTGGTTCTCTGTGTGCCCTTCACGGCCCTGACGGTATTGTCTAAGAATTTGCATGGTACCCGCGTGCGACTGGGGGCGCAAAATGTCCACTGGGAAGTGAGTGGTGCCTATACCGGTGAAGTCTCGGGTGAGATGTTGACGGAACTGGGTGTGCGCTATGTGGTAGTTGGCCACAGTGAGCGTCGACAGTATTTTGGTGATACGGACGAGACCGTAAACCTTCGGCTTAAAGCCGCTCAAAAAGCCGGGTTAAGGCCCATTCTCTGTGTGGGTGAGACGAAGGCCCAGCGAGATGCTGGCGAGACGGAAGCCATCATTATTGGCCAGATTGAACGGGGTCTGGTGGCGGTGGACCAGCATAATTTGGTGATTGCCTACGAACCGATCTGGGCGATTGGCACAGGTGATACCTGCGATGCCAGTGAGGCCAACCGAGTGATTGGGGTGATTCGCCGACAGCTTAAAAATGCGGCGGTGCCGATTCAGTACGGTGGGTCGGTGAAGCCGAGCAATGTTGATGAGATTATGGGTCAGCCCGAAATTGATGGTGCTTTGGTGGGGGGGGCGAGCCTAGCGCCGGAGAATTTTGCCCGGATCGTGAATTACGAGTCTCGATAGACGATAGGCCTCAAATTGCTCAAGAAATAATGGGCTCAGAAGTAATTGGTCCCGATAGTCGCCGCCAGGTCCGCTAGGACAAGGCGGCTACGGATCATGTTACGGATCATCATGATTGCTGTAATGGGCATGGACGTAAATTCGATTACGCCCATGGTTCTTGGCGTAGTAGAGGGCCATATCTGCTGCCTCGACTAGATCGTGTAGTCGGAGGTCGCGACTGGGGATGACGGTGGCAATACCCAGGGTGGCGGTCAGCCGATTTGAAACCTCTGATCCCTCGTGTTGGATGTTGAGCTTCTCAATCTGTTGACTGACGGCTTGGGCAACCTTGTAGGCACCGCGAGTCGAGGTATTGGGGAGCACAACGGCAAATTCTTCGCCGCCGTAGCGGGCAACGAGGTCGGCGGGGCGTCGTGAAGCTTGTACCAGGGCCTGGGCGACTTGACTCAGGGCTCGATCCCCTGTGGGATGGCCATATAGGTCGTTGTAGCGTTTGAAATAATCGATGTCACACAGAATTAGCGAGAGCGGCTTTTGCTCACGGCTCAGGCGTTGCCATTCTTTCGCTAGGTGACGGTCAAACTGGCGACGATTGGCCAACTGGGTCAGGCTATCGGTCAGGGCTAGCGCTTCGAGTTCGGCGTTAGCTTGCTGTAGCTTTTCGTAGAGAAGACTTTGCTGAATTGCGATCGCAACTTCTGCTCCAATCGTGTTGGCAAAGGCCAGTTGAGCGTGCGTCCAGGCCTGATCGGGATTGCGATGGCCCAATGCCAAGCAGCCCCATACCTTGGGTGTGTCCAGGGACGCGGTATGGGGGAGCGGAGTTTGGGACATAGACGACCACGCCGTCGCCGTAAGGGGCTGGGCGGTATGGGATAGCACGACGGGCACAAGTAGCCAAGAGCCCGGAAATTGGCTGAGCCAGGTTTGATAGATCGCCGACTGATGGGCATTGGCCGGGTGGATCAGCAACGGGGCCGGTGGCTGGAAGTGCTCCATGAGCGGTAGCATGGGCTCCGTCATGTGCAGTTCGCTCAGGGCATGGCCGTCGGGGCAATATTGCGTCACCTGCTGCCACAGTCGGGCGTGGGGGTGATATTTGGCTAACAGCACCCAGTCTGCTTGCAAAAAGTCGCCGGTGGCCTCAACGGAGGTCTGAAAAACCTTATCTAAATTGAGATACTGTCGGATCGCTTGAACTGTTTGATTGAGTTGCTTTTGTTGCTCAATCTGATGCAGTAGCTGTTGATTGATCTGGAGGCTAGAGTGATCGAGGTGGTGCTGAGGTAAAGACGAGGCCATGACTTGACCGAGCTGTGCCATGGCCGTCTCTACCGTTTGCCAGATCGAAGCGTGCCAGACGGGTGCGGCCACCTCTGGCTGAGCCAAGGCGTTTTCTAACCTAGAGAGTGCTTGCTGCAGTAGGGCAAGCTTTTCTCGGAGGGAATCAACATTCGGGGGGGCAATAGTCATGCTCGGCTAGAACGGTCTGGCGCAGCGATCAACAAGAGGGTTAGAAACACGACTGAATAGCAATGGGGATTGCCCCAGTTGCGGTACCCTGTCACCCTGATGTCATGAGGACCTGCTGTTCAAGCACTGCTTTCAAAACCTGTTGCAGGGAACCTAATTGCTTAGGAAACCCGTTGGCTAGGCGGCCGTTAGAACCTTTGGGCAGGACCTGAAACAAGACCTCGTAGACGCTTCCAAACCCTTTAGGTCAGGGCGCTAGAAGGAATATTTTGATAGGGGTTATACCTTGGA
>JBCBOC010000453.1:0-4157 GCA_039821475.1 Cyanobacteria bacterium J06632_22
ACGCTCGGTCTCTAGCTTGGTTTCACCAGGGCCTCGGGTGCCGATGCCGCCCCCCAGTCGGGACATGGCCTGGCCACGCCCGGTAAGACGAGGGAGCTGGTATTCGAGCTGGGCCAGTTCCACCTGGAGCTTGCCCGCGCCGGTTTTGGCCCGCTGGGCAAAAATATCCAAAATGAGCTCCGTGCGGTCCACCACACGAATGGCCAGCTGATTTTCTAGGTTGCGCACCTGGCCCGGTGAGAGGTCGCGGTTAAAAACGGCTAGACTGGCCCCCAGAGTCTGGGCCACTAGGGCCAGCTCGTCCACCTTACCGGCCCCCAGGACCGTCTGCGGGTGGGGGCGGCTGCGCTTTTGCCGTACGGTATCTAGCACGTCCCCCCCAGCGGTTTCTACCAGGCGGGCAATCTCTTCTAAGCCGGTTTCAAACTGGTCGCGGCTTTGGCTGTCGGTGTGCAAGCCCACCACCAACACCCGGTCGTGGGTGGGGTCCACCTGCTGGGCCACAAACAGGCGACGGAATTCGGCCTCTAGATTTTCGGCCAGCTCAATAAAATCGGATTCAGCCAGTTCGTCTAGGTTCTGGGGCTCCGATACTGTCCAAGTTTCTGCGGTGTCGGGCACCAGATGGGCCAAGTAACCGTGGCGAATATAGCCTGTGGCTCCGCCACCGCGCTTTTGAAAGCCTGCCCCCGTTAGGTTGAGCACCACTAGGGCATCGAGTCGCTGGAGGGCCATGGCCGTCAGCGACCCCTTGGAGGGCGGCTCTACCTTGAGCTGGGTAGAAATGCAGCGAATGCCACAGAGACGCTCAGCGCCGTAACGGGGCAGTTCGCGGCTGGGAATGCGGGTTTGCCGAGGGGAGCCTACACCGACTCGCACCACGTGACCGCGCCGATCCACATAGGCGCACACGGGCTGGTTAATGTCGGTGCTGATGGCCGCCAAACGCTGGGCAAACTCCGGCGTCGTTGTGCGGTCGCGCGGCAGTCGCTGGTGATAAATGCGGTTGAGTTGTTTGAGCTGACTGGGCTTGAGTCCCTTTAGCTCACCGTAGATGGTCTCGATAGGGCCTGTCCAAATTCATGGAGTCTGTTTATTCTAGTACCGACTTTCTAGGGAAGATTTCTGACCGAAACAGGACGTTACGAGGCTTAACATACGCCTCAGATTTCCGGTTCAGATCGCTAAACTATAGAAGGTATAGACCATTATCGATAATCGAGTTGATCATCCGAGTTGATCATCGAATCGCGACCGAAGGCCCCTGCGATCGCAACCCACTGACGTTTAGGCAGAACCCTAACGATGACCTCAGGCAACCAAAACCCTAAATCGTCCCCCACTCAATCATCGCGCATCCAATCATCGCGCTTTGTCAGGATTCGGCGACCGAACACCACCCAACGGCATCGTCCGGACCCGGCTATTTCTATCGATGGCGAACGGCTCAGAAATGTCTTAGACCGGCTAGAAGGGCTCTCTGGCGAATAGTGGCAGGGGTTAAGTGCGATCGCAAACTGAAGCGCCACCCCCTCGTGCCTAGGTGTTAAGGCTGGTGTGATGGGGGATGTGCCTATCTCAGGAAACTATTATCCCAGAAGACTATTATCCCAAAAAACTATCCCAGCAGACGGGGCAACCGCTTCTAATGAGGGCCCAACGCCCATGGGCACCTGTCACGAGCCACCTATAGCGGCATGCCCCTGACTAGTCCCCCCGGGTTAATCTACCTGGGCAACGACCAAACAGGACTGGACTAAAGCGTCCGCCCAAGCATATCAACCATAATTTATTAACCGTAAAAAAACGCTTGCATTCAGGCCAAGTCTGTCTTAGTGTCATGGTGTTTATTGGGTATGGAATGGATATGAGCAGCGACGTTAACGCGACCGAAGAAACCGTTAAGGCTCCCGAATCATCAACCGCTTTCGAAGGGGGCACCTCCGAATCCCTAGAGCAGGTCAAGCAGGTGGCCTCAAAGGTCTTTGGGGTGTTGGGTGACGCACCCGACTACATGGTCAGCATCTTCGGCGAGTACAAGCGCCCGATTACCGTTATCGGCTTGGTACTTGGGGCCTTGGTCATGGTCAAGCTGACGTTTGCGATCCTCGACGCGATTAACGACATCCCCGTTCTAGCCCCCACCTTCGAGCTGATCGGCTTGGGCTACACCGGCTGGTTCATCTATCGCTATCTGTTCACTGCTGAAAAGCGGCAAGATTTTGTCACCACCCTCAATTCTGCTAAAGATCAGGTGATTGGTCGCAACTCATAGTCCTACAGTCGCCGTAGAACCCGTACCTCAACCGGAACGCCGTTCCTAAAATGCGCTTCTATACTGGGGTCATACGCTGAGGTTAGGCGATGATACAGACGTCCCCAGAAATTATGTCCGCCGTTGAAGCCCTGGAATACCGGGTGACGGTTGCGGATGTGGCAGCAAAATCCGGTGTGTCCCTGCCCGTCGCTCAGCAGGGCATTTTGGCCTTGGCATCCGATACCCAGGCACACATGCAGGTGGCCGAATCGGGGGATGTGGCCTACGAGTTTCCTCGAAATTTTCGAGCCGTCCTGCGTAACAAGTATTGGCAGTTACGCTGGCAAGAAACCTGGGCAAAAATTTGGCAGGTTCTGTTCTACCTCATTCGCCTGTCCTTTGGGGTGGTTCTGCTGGTCTCAATTGCCATTATTTTTATTGCCATCTTTGTGCTCATGATGGCCGCCTCGTCGCAGCAGAGTGACCGGGACAACCGGGGTGGCTATGGCCGCAGCGGGCCTAACATTTGGATTAGTCCCAGTTGGTTTTATTGGCTAGACTTTGGCGGCAGTCGCAGACGAAGACAGCAGCGCGTTAGGGGCGGCAGTAAGAGCGACCTAAACTTTTTTGAGGCGATCTTTTCGTTTCTGTTTGGCGATGGCGATCCCAATACCGATTTAGAGGATCGACGATGGAGTGCGATCGCAACCCTAATTCGTAACAACCGAGGCACGCTCACGGCGGAGCAAGCGGCCCCCTACCTAGATGACGTCAACTTCAACGACAGTCTAGAAGACTTCATGTTGCCAGTCCTCAGTCGCTTCAATGGCTATCCCCAAGTGAGCCCCGAGGGTGATCTGGTGTACGCCTTTCCAGAGTTGCAGGTTAGCGCTTCATCCTACCGGTCCCAATCGCTTCCGTCCTACCTCAGAGAGATACAGGAAAAGTTCAGCGCGGCCAGTTCCAGCCAGCTTACATTGGCGGCGGGGCTGGGGGCGCTCAATTTCGTCGGCGCGATCATTCTCGGAGGAATGCTAGCCAGCGCCCAGGTTTCAACAGAATTTATCCTGTTTGTTCAGAGCATTTACTGGTTTTTGTGGGGCTACGGCGCCGCCTTCTTGGGTGTGCCCCTGGTCCGTTACTTCTGGCTCCAGCGCAAGAATGCCAAAATTGAGTCGCGCAATCAAACACGCCAGTCCCTCACACGCTTACTAGATGGCGCTAATTCAGATGTACAGCGCAAACTGAGCTACGCCAAAACCCTGGCTACAGAAACGGTGCTTCGCAAAGACGAAGCTGTTTACAGCACGGAAACCGACCTGATCGAGCAAGATATTCAACAAAAAGATCGGCTCGATGCAGAATGGCGCAAACGCCTCAGTCACGGCGAGTCCTGACCTCAAATCACAGGCCCTTTCCTCGTACTCTCCTCGTACTCTATTACAAACACTCAATTGCTAAATCGAATACAGCCCATCCAAATTGGGCCTGTTATTCTACTTACAACTGAGGTGAGCAAAGTACGGCAACGCCACCGTCTAACTCACTCCCGTGTTCGTGACAGACACTGCTCAAAGCGTTTCCATGTGTAGCTCAGGCCTATAGGTCTGAGCTTTTTTATCGTCGGCATTGCCTGCGCCCCAAGGCACCTGATTGGCGTTTTGATGTTGTATGGCAACCGCCACAACCGTTTGTGCGCGGTTGCGGGCCACTGGGCGACCATACCAAGGGTTTCACAGCCAGAACTGTCCTTAGCAAAGTGGCGAGCGCTATATTTCGACGATGCGTTTTGCCCTTGGAGAACGGAGAAACGCGTGCCGTCGGCCATCGATCGGTTCAACTCGCATTGGCCGTGAGTTGTCTTAGCGTGGGGGACTGCTAAAGGTCTAGCCGTCGCGAT
>JBCBOC010000374.1:0-4756 GCA_039821475.1 Cyanobacteria bacterium J06632_22
GATCTGCCTAATGTGCTGAAAGGGGTGTTCTTTATGGATGGGAATCCCCTTCCCGATGATTGCATCACCTTATATAACCTGGATTGGGATGAGGAACAGAATCGCCTCATCGTACCGGTCACGGCCCCAGTGCAATGGACATTTCATCACAACCTATTGGGTCGCTTCCTGCTACGGGGCGCACAGCTGTCTGGTTTTCGATACGTCATTCAATTTGAAGATGCCACCCTCAGTGCTGCGCAAATTACGCCCATTACCTTTGGCATCCCCATCCCACGGTGGATAGTGGATGCCACGATGTGTCAGCATGAAGGGCACAATAACGGCGATCTATGGGATCGCAAAAATGTCTGGCTTGGGGGTATACCGAGGGTAGGCGAATATGTTCTGCGCCGAGTTGTTGATGCGAATGGACAGTACACACCAGCCTTTCAAGACATGCTCAAGAAAGTAGATTCTGAATGCTTAGTGGTGAGCTAGAAGAATCACTCATCCGGATTCTTGCTTTGTCTCTGTTATCGGATTCATAACCGGGAAAGCTTAATCTTTTAATAAGATACTAGCCGTGCTGCACGCTGCTCAACAGCGGCCCAGTCCTGCTGGCCCATTGCCTGCTTCGGAAACAAGCCACTGGACATTCCCACAGCCACTGCCCCCGCAGACAACAGCATCGATGCCGACAGCTCATCCACGCCCCCCGTGGGAATCAGCGGCACATGTGCCAACGGTCCCTGCAATGCCTTTAGGTACTTGGCCCCACCCAAGGTACTTATCGGAAATACCTTCACACTGGCCGCCCCTGCCTGCCAGGCGGCAACAATTTCCGTCGGCGTCATGGCCCCAGGGCTAATGGGTGTACCCGCCACTCGAGCTCGTTCAATCATAGGCACCGACGTATGGGGACTAAAGCAAAACTCAGCCCCAGCAGCGATAGCCACCTCCAGTTCCTTGACCGAAAGCACTGTCCCCACCCCTACCCAGCAGTAGGGTAAGGCCTGTTGCACCGTGCGCAGTAGGGTAATGGGCTCAGCACTATTCCAAGTGATTTCGATCAGGCGGATTCCCCCAGCAGCAGCGGCTTGGGCCATGTGCAGCCCTTGCATAACGGAGTCAGCCCGGATGACAGCAATGATGCGGTGCCGCCGAAGTGTACTGACCCAATTTTCGTACGTGAGTTGGGCTTTGGTAGTGGCGAGGGTCGGCATAAATGATCTAAGTCCTTTGCGCTGGAAGAGCGGGAGGTGGAGAGGAGAACGAAGGTGACCAACATTGTGGCGCTATACAACTCTTCTGATGCCAACCCTTCTTAAAACGACAAAAAGGCCGAGGTCTACCCTCGGCCTTTTTGTGGATATTGGGTTCAGTTAACTTTGGGAAGCCAGTCAGTGCTGGCCGGTGTCAACCTAACCGCCAAGCCTATCCCATCTCTATGCGATGCTAGCCATCTTTACATCGTTGTTCATCAAAAGTTGGGCGAGCTCTTCAGCATCCACCGTCTCTTTCTCAATCAACATGTCAGCAAGTTGGTCTAGAACGTTGCGGTTCTCGACCAGCACCTGCTTGGCACGGGCATAGGCTTCATCCACCAAGCTACGAACCTCTTCATCAATGGCAGAGGCTGTCTCCTCAGAGAAGTCACGCTCGCTGGCAATGTCGCGCCCTAAGAAGGGATTACCCTGCTGACGACCTAGGGCCACAGGACCCAGACGATCGCTCATGCCAAAGCGGGTTACCATCTGGCGAGCCACGCGAGCAACCTGCTGCAGGTCACCGGAGGCACCTGTGGTCACTTCCTCATCGCCGTAGATGATTTCTTCAGCGATGCGCCCCCCGAGGGCAACGGCCATCTGATTTTGCAGGTAAGAACGAGAGTACAGGCCGGACTCCAGACGCTCTTCGCTGGGCGTGAACCAGGTCAGACCACCCGCACGGCCGCGGGGGATGATGCTGATTTTTTGAACGGGGTCGTACTCGGGCATCAGCGCACCGACCAGGGCATGACCAGCTTCGTGGTAGGCCACCAGTGCCTTACGACGCTCGCTCATCACCCTGTCCTTTTTCTCAGGACCCGCCAGAACACGATCAATCGCGTCGTTGACCTCATCCATCGAAATCTCAGTCAGGTTGCGACGGGCCGCCAAGATAGCTGCCTCGTTCAGCAGGTTAGACAGGTCAGCACCAGTGAATCCAGGGCTACGACGCGCAATCTTCTCAAGATCAACGTCCTTACCAAAGGTTTTGCCACGGGAATGGACTTTGAGGATTTCCAAACGACCGGAGTAATCGGGACGATCGACAACGACCTGACGGTCGAAACGACCGGGACGTAGTAATGCAGCATCCAGTACATCGGGGCGGTTAGTCGCCGCAATGATAATGATGCCAGTGTTGCCCTCGAAACCATCCATCTCCGTTAAGAGCTGGTTAAGCGTTTGCTCACGCTCGTCGTTACCGCCGCCAAGGCCTGCACCCCGCTGACGACCAACGGCGTCAATTTCATCGATAAAGACGATGCAAGGCGCATTTTGCTTCGCCTGCTCGAACAGGTCACGGACGCGGGACGCGCCCACACCCACAAACATTTCGACAAACTCAGAACCGGAGATGCTGAAGAACGGAACACCCGCTTCACCTGCGACGGCCTTGGCCAGCAGCGTTTTACCCGTACCGGGAGGGCCCACCAGCAGTACGCCCTTAGGAATCTTGGCACCGACAGCGGTAAAGCGGTCAGCATTCTTGAGGAAGTCTACTACCTCAGTCAGTTCGAGCTTGGCCTGGTCAATGCCAGCAACGTCACCAAAGGTCACCTGAGTCTGAGGCTCCATCTGGACGCGGGCCTTAGACTTGCCAAAGTTCATAGCCTGGTTGCCGGGGCCACTCTGAGCACGACGGAGCACAAAGAACAGCACCACCAGCAGCAGAATCGGAATCAGCAGCGTGCTAAAGAGCTGAATCCAGCGGCCACCATCGTCTGAGGGACGCTTAACGTCGATATCAACGTTATTAGTGGTGAGAATGTCGACCAAGCCGGGGTCGCTGGGCAGGTTAACCCGAACCCGTGCGCCTGTACCGTTGGGGTCAGGAAATTCTGCTTGGGTACGGTCAGAGCTGATGTAGACCTTTTCGATACGGCCTGCTTGAGCTTCATCAATGAAGCGGCTATAGCGCCAGGATTCAATTTCTTGACCTGGGCTCTCAAAGAAGACGGTTGCCAGGGCAATCACCACGACAACCAATAATACGTAAAGTCCTGCGTTTCTCCAGCGCTTGTTCACCGGGAGTTGGCCTCCTTGTCATATAAGAGCGAGTTTAGCTTGGGTTACACCGCTGAGGACACCGAGTACCGTTAAGAACTTAGGCGCTAGAAGCGATGTCAACTGGCTGATTTCACTCTGAAATCTTAAAGTCGTTAATTTATGTTAACGCATTTCAGGATTCCAGGCGGGCGGTTGCCAGCAGGCCGCGTAGGGTCCCCTCCGCAGAGGAGTTTAGGTCGTACTTTAGTTTAGTCTTCCCAACCAGAACTGTGTGAACAGGCAGGTACTCAATGACGCAGTTGGTGTAGCCCAGCAAGTCAAACTGGGCCGGGAGATCCCGAGGCCAAGGCTGCTGGATCACGGGCTGGCCCAACGCCGTAAGCTGCTCCAGTAACCAGGCGCGTTGAATCCCTGGCAGGATGCCCGCTGAGAGGGGGGGCGTCCACCAGTGACCGTCTTTGTAGCCCCAGAGGCTGCCGGTGCTGGTTTCTAGCCAGTCGCCGCTGGCATTGGTAAGAATGGCGTCGCGAGCCTGATGCCGCTGGGCCTGCTGCATTGCCAGGTAGCAGCCCAGGTAGTTGCCCGTTTTGTGGTGGGACTGACTGCGCCCGTGCAGGGGATTATCCGAGCACCACAGGGTGACGCCCTCGGCCTGCTGCGCGGCGAGGTTGGCGGGTAGCCCTCGCCCCGTAATCAATTCGCAGCCATCGGGAAAAACCGTTATGCGCAGCACGGGGTAGTGCTGTTTTAGGGCCTCGCAACCCTCTCGAAGGCGGGACCAGTTGGGCTCAGACCAGTCGAAGCTGTGCAGGGATTGAGCGATGCGATCGCAATGTGCCCGCCACTGCGTCAACCGATGCTCTAACGATCCGTTATGCACCCGCAACGTCGTAAACACGGTGGCCCCATAGAGTACAGATGGTAAATCAGCCCTCGAAACGAAGGGGGGTGATTCACAGGTTGTGCCATTCCACCAGACCTTGGGCTGTTTAGCCATGCACTGGAAAACTCCTGTTTTTTGGGAAATGCGCTGAAAAAGAAAATGGGTAATACAGTCATACCCTGCCCAAGGTTTTCTATGGCTTTCCCTGCAGAAAACTTCAGTTCTGGACGTGGCTAGCGTCTGTCTGAGACTTTAGCAACACAGGATTATGCGGAGGTATGCGGAGGACTCCGTAGAATTCGGCGTCGCCAGGGAAAAATAAAGCCTAAAGGCTAAAACAGAATCGTTTAGATCCCTATTCAAATCTTATGCAGGATCAATACCTTCTCCTCAAGGGATATGCTGGCTTAGGCAATCGAATCGCGGCCCTGGTCACGGCGATACTATACGCAAAGCTGAGCAAAAGAACGCTGGTCGTTGATTGGCGAGATGATTTCTACTCCTCTGATGGTCGCAACGTTTTTGATGCGCTGTTTCAAACTCAGAGTATTCCTATCGATACAGCACTTGAGATCTTAGATCAGGCGGCAATTTCAATTGCACCTGATGCTTGGAA
>JBCBOC010000580.1:0-3300 GCA_039821475.1 Cyanobacteria bacterium J06632_22
ATTGTGCAGCGACTGGTGGTACAGCCCAACGAGCTAGAACGAGAAACGCCCTTTATCGAAAAAACCATTGCCTTTACCCGTGAGGCCTTTAACCTCACGGACATTCAAGACGAGGTGTTTGTCCCCGAGGACTCACTCACCGCCCAGGACTTAGCGGCCAATGACCTGACCGTGCGCAACATTCGAGTGTGGGATACTCGCCCCCTGTTAGAAAGTAACCGACAGCTGCAGCAGATTCGCTCCTACTATGAGTTTCTCGATGCCGATGTCGATCGCTACACGCTGCGTAACGATGACGGCACAACCGAACGTCGTCAGGTAATCATTTCGGCGCGAGAACTCAATCCCGACCGGCTCGATGAGATTGCTCAAACCTGGGTCAACCGGCACCTGAGCTATACCCACGGCTATGGTTTCACCATGAGCCCGGTCAATACGGCGGGTGTGGGCGGACTGCCAACCTACTTTATTAAAGACATTGCCCACGTGCCCAGCGACTCCACTGTGGCCCGTAGCATTCCCGTCGGTGAGCCGCGCATTTACTTTGGTGAACTCACCAACGATTACATCATGACCTCGACGCGGGTGCAGGAGCTGGATTTTCCTAGCGGTAGCGATAACGTTTACACCACCTATGCGGGACAAGGAGGCATTAGCATTGGCGACCCACTGCGGCGACTGCTGTTTGCCAAGCACCTGGGCGACTGGCAAATGTTATTTACCGACAACTTCACACCCGAGACTCAGCTTCTCTTTCGTCGCAATATCCAAGACCGGGTCAAACAGATAGCGCCCTTTTTACAGTTTGATCAAGACCCCTACCTGGTGATTGCTAACGTTCCCTCGGCCCCGGCCAATGAGCAGAACAAGCTGTACTGGATTGTAGATGCCTACACCACCAGCGATCGCTACCCCTACGCCGACCCCGAGGACAATGAGTTTAACTACATTCGCAACTCCGTCAAGGCGGTGGTCAATGCCTACCAGGGCACGGTGGACTTTTACGTTGCCGATACCGAGGATCCTGTGATTCAGACGTGGGATCGTCTGTTTCCCAATATGTTTCAGCCGCTGACCGACATGCCCACGGAGCTGGCAGCCCACATTCGCTACCCCCAGGACTACTCACTGGTGCAGTCTAACCAGCTGTTGACTTACCACATGACAGACCCGCGCGTGTTCTACAACCGAGAGGACCAGTGGCGCGCCCCCAACGAGATTTATGCCAATGAGCAGCAAGTGGTAGAGCCCTACTACCTGATTATGAAACTGCCCGACACCGAGTCAGAAGAGTTTGTGCTGCTGCGTCCCTTTACTCCCCGGCAGCGCAACAACCTGATCGCCTGGCTAGCCGCCCGCTCAGATGGCGAGAACTATGGGCGCATTTTGCTCTACCGTTTTCCGAAGCAGGAATTGGTTTTTGGCCCAGAGCAAATCGAAGCCAGAATCAACCAGGATCCTGAAATCTCCCAGCGGATTTCCCTTTGGGATACTCAAGGCTCCCGAGCGAATCAGGGGAACTTGCTGGTCATTCCCATCGAAGATTCGCTGTTGTATGTGGAGCCGCTATACCTAGAGGCCGAGCAAAATCGATTGCCCATTTTGGCTCGGGTGATTGTGGCCTACCAGAATCGCATTGCCATGGCCGAGACGTTAGACCAGTCGTTAAATGCGATCTTTAGTAAGAGAAAGTCCAGCAGCCCAGCCATTATCCGAGACTTGGAGAATAGCGACGCGGGGACCCCTGACCAGATTGACCAGCTCCTGTTACCCGACGAGTCAGCGGCAGAGGGGGAGTCTGAGCAGTAGAGAGCAGCCCTGTCAGAATCGCACGCTATCTCAGCGACTCCACTGTCTCGTCAAGCAATGCATCGATAATGATCGCTGCAATTTTACTTTCGTTGGTTTTAGCTTTATCACCCGATGAACCTTCGTAGGGAGATTCTTTTTTTTGCTTAAATACATTTTGTAGAACGCTGGCGGCCTTGGTGCCAAATTGCTGGGCTTTGAGAAACAGCGATGCGGTTTCCATATCTCGGCTGTAGGGACCCAAGGCATTGTAGGTCTCAAGACGCTGTTGGATGCGTTGCGGCTGCTCCATCAGCTCGGGGTATAAATACGCATGATAGTCGTCAACGTTGAAGCACACCCGTTCAGAAAAGGGAAACTGACTACGATGACAGCTCGCGATCAGTCTTTGCTTGAGTTCCTGATCGGGCAGCTGCGGTACATCAATGTCTGTTTCTGCGATGCCATGATCCCAAGATAGCCCCCTCAATCCCCTAGATTCGGACACTAAAACGAGGGCGTCCATATCCTTTTCCTGTACCCACACATCGTTACTGCCGAGGCGAACCACTTCCTCTGCGCCCGCTGCAAACATCTCGTGAAAGGCATGGGCAGAGCCGCTGGCTCCCATAGGGACATAGGCAAAGAAAAACGCATCACTGCGGTTGCTGTGGGTGATGGTGCCGGTAATAATGCCAACCCCCCAGGACTGTATTTCGGTCGTGGGATGGTCTAGAAATTGAGACGATAACCGCAGAGAACGGCCGGGATTGGAGCTGACGATGCCCTTTTTTGGGATCGGTTCTTTCACAATCACATTTTGTTCGATGGTAAATGAACACTTTTTCATGGGTACCTCGGTCGGTCACGCTTGTTAGACCAGTCACATTATCGATATTTCAGTCATGTTCCACAAATAGATCGCGTGTCATTTAACGGTTCTGGGTGGCGTTTTTGGCATGCGTCGCGGTACCAAGGTACCTGTGATAGCATCCGAGCAGTCTTTCAGAAGGATGCCCGGTGAAGTTATCTAGCCATGGACGCTACGGTTATTCTGCGATTGTTCATCGGCCCAACTACGACTGGCCTGGAGGACGACGGCTGGCGGTTTACATTGGCCTAAATCTAGAGCACTTTGCCTTTGGAGAAGGGTTGGGGGCCGCGCTGGCACCCGGGGGACCGGAGCCCGACGTGCTGAATTATGCCTGGCGAGACTATGGCAACCGGGTCGGGGTATGGCGTCTACTGGCGCTATTTGAGTCGTTGGGGTTACCCGTGGCGCTGTTGGCCAATTCGACGCTGTATGATTACTGCCCCGAGGTGATAGCGGCATTTCGCGATCGCAATGATGAAATTGTTGCCCACGGACGCACCAACTCGGAGCGCCAGAGCACGCTATCGGAGGCGGACGAAACGGCGCTGATTCGCGAGACAACCGACGTGATCACCCAACATGAGGGGACCGCCCCTCAAGGCTGGCTTGGCCCTTGGATTGCCCAGAGCCCGCTCACC
>JBCBOC010000434.1:0-4334 GCA_039821475.1 Cyanobacteria bacterium J06632_22
GCTATGCAGCCCTCTCGCAAATTCATATTTCAGAGCTGACCCAGGTGTTACTGCTGGTGCCGCTGCTCTTGGGCTTTGGCATTAAGGTGCCGATGATTCCCTTGCACACCTGGCTGCCCGATACCTATGTCGAGTCGTCAACGCCAGTGGCAATTTTGCTGGGCGGCGTGCTCGCTAAGCTGGGTACCTACGGTTTGCTACGCTTCGGCTTTAGTTTGCTGCCCGATGGTTGGCAGGTGCTGGCCCCGGCGTTAGCCGTCTGGGGCGTGATTACGGTGATTTATGGCGCCGTGGTTGCGATCGCACAAAAAGACATCAAGCGCATGGTGGCTTACAGCTCCGTTAGCCACATGGGCTGCATCTTGCTTGGTGCTGCCGCCGGTAACCCCCTCAGCATTGCGGGTAGCGTTTCTCAAATGGCCTCTCACGGTTTGATTTTGGCCGTTCTCTTTGCCCTGATTGGCCTGATCGAAGACAAGGTGGGCACCCGTGATTTGGATTTACTTAATGGTCTGATGAACCCCGTGCGGGGCTTACCTGTCATTAGTGCACTGCTGGTCATGGGCGGCATGGCCAGTGCGGGCATTCCCGGCCTAGTGAACTTCGCTACCGAGTTTGTTGTTTTCCAGGGTAGCTTCCGCGCGTTTCCAGCCCCCACCATCCTCTGTGTGTTTGGTACCGGTCTGACAGCAGTTTACTTTGTCATTCTACTGAACCGCACCTGCTTCGGCCGCCTGGACAATGAGCAGGCCTACTTTCCTCGCGTCACGTTTAACGAAAAAGTACCCGCCTATGTCCTAGCCGTGCTGATTGTTGTACTAGGAATCCAGCCCAACTGGCTGCTGTGCTGGAGTGAACCGACGGCAGTGGGTGCTGTTGCTGCCGATATGGAGGTTGAAACCACCCTAGATTTGCAACGCCTGTTTGCCACCGATCTAGACACGACCCCTAACCTCGCCCGCCTACCGTAACCCCCATGCCATTCTGAAGGGCACAGCCTGCTCTGCCCCGTTAACAACACTACGCGCCCTGAATTATGATCGCGACTCTGACCAAACCAGCCCTGCCGCCCTCTAACCATCCCCATGCCGACATCATCCACCGATTGGAGGCCGGGGGCTCCATGCTGCCGGACACGCCCGAAAATCTCATGCAGATTATCGGCATCTACAAGGCCTACGCAGTACCCATGGACTTCTACTGGCGTGATTTGCTCTACATTGCCGAAAAGGTTTTTCTTAACCCACTGCCCGCCTTCAAATATTTCATCTCCGACGGGTACCTAAAGCGGCCTAACGCCTATGCTGGGGCCAGTGGTTCACCCCGCGTCTGGCGCGGTGAAGCTGAGGTCCATCCCGAACTCAAGGAATTTATCGAGAAGGGCGAAGCCGGCCGAAAGCTGCCTCGAATTCTGCATCATTTGTGGCACGGGCGGGTCAATATGGAGTTTGCCGAAGCCTGTATGCGCGCCATGTTTTGGCACAAAGACATCAACCCCCGTTTCAACGACTATCTGTACACCGACGAGTACAAAGCCGCAGCCGATCGCGCCGTTCGAGCCTATTTCAAGGGTAACCCCGCCATGTTGGGGCTCTACAAACTCTTCCCAGAAATGTTCCTGGAAAAGGTCCGCGAGCTATCCTACTACGCAAACCTGGGTCTGTTTTGGGAAGTCATGGCTCCCGTCTTCTTTGAGATGTCGGACATTTACGATGAAGGCGGCTTCAAGAGCGTGCCCGATGCCATGAACTTCTTGGTGAACGGCATTTTCGCCGTAGCAGGTCGGCCAATTTACCACCACCTGTACGTCGGGGATGAATGCTACGAAATCATTCCCAAGTCTGCGGGCTTTACCTGGCTTTACGAGGCGGCATTGCCCTACGTCGAAGCGGTCTTTTATCGTACAGCGCCCTTCCGTGGCACCAAGTCCTATAATGCCCAAGCGGGCGAGGTTCCCGCAGACCAAAAAGACTTTCATTACGGTATTCTTTATGCCGATGTTTTTCCCGTGGGTAGCGCGGGCATCCCTCCGACACTGCTAATGCAGGACATGATGCATTTTTTGCCCGACTACCTACAGACCTACTATAAACAACATTCTCGTGGTGAGGATGATGTGCTGATTCAGTTGGGGATTACCTTTCAACGCTCTATGTATAACGTCACGTCAGCGGTCATTCAGGCCCTGCGATGCGCGCTGCTGTACCCTCTAGACGATGAAAATCCTGACCATCTCCAAGCCAACCGAGACTTTTTCGAGATGCAGATGGATCGACTTCTCCGTCCTGAAGCACGTCTCAGAGAGATTCAAAAACAGACCTATCGGTAGAGGATTGTCCTAGAAAGAAGCCATGAAAACCATTGTTGACATCGCGGTTGAAACCGAAGGCTTTAGCACCCTTGTTGCTGCAGTTCAAGCCGCTGGTCTGGTAGAGGTCCTCCAGTCGCCGGGTCCGTTTACCGTCTTTGCCCCAACGGACGATGCCTTTGCTAAGCTACCACCCCATACGGTGCAAACCCTCGTCGAAAACCCACCACAGCTAGGCCGAATTCTCACCTTTCACGTCGCCTCCGGCATTTTGAAAAAAGCTGACCTAGCGACAATGGACCAGGTCACTTCGGTGGAAGGTTCTCCCATTCCTGTGCGTGTTGGAGACAACTTTGAGGTCAAAAATGCAACCGTTGTAGCCGCCGATATTGAAGCATCGAACGGCATTATTCACGTCATCGATAATGTCATTCTGATGGGCTAATGCCGGATCAGCCCCAGTCCGGGGCGCTGGCTGGGCAGAAGTTGCCCGGATTCTATCTCCGCCCCCTCAAACGGGTCATCCTTTAGGTTCAAGTGGCTGTCCAAGTCCAGGTGATCGGCCAATGCGCCCAAGTGAGCCAGAGCCGTATTGGAGATAGCGCTGTCGGAGTAGCAGCCGTACATGACGCCAAGACCGCAGGCGCGGGCCGTGTGGATCATTCGCCGGGCCTCAGTGAGGCCACCGGATTTCATCAGCTTGATATTGATGCCATCAGCATGGGGTGCCAGTTTAGGGATGTCCACGCTCGTAAAGCAGCTTTCGTCAAGGAACACCGGCAAGTGCGTGCGGATCGCCGCTAGTTTGTCTTCTTCGCCTCGCTCCAGCGGCTGTTCCAAATACTCAACCCCCAGCGCTTTCAGCCACTGAGCCATGTTGACCGCATCAGCCACTGACCAACCACCGTTTGCATCGACACTGACCTTGGCCTGATCAGGAAACTGCTCCATCAGAGCTTCGAACATAGCTTGATCGGCCGCAATACCGTCAGGACTGCCCAGCTTAACTTTAATGGAGCGGATGCTGGGCAGCTGAGTCAGCCAGGATTGAATGCGATCGCACGCCCCCTGAGGTGAGTTAATCCCCACCGTCACCGCCGTCGGCCCGATCTGAGCTAAATCCAGCCCCCATAACTGCCACAGCGGCAGCCCTACCCGCTTACCAAGCCAGTCCCACAACGCCACATCCAACGCCGCCCGCGCGGCCGAACAGGGGTTGAGGTCCCCTAAAACCGCTTCGATCTGCTGCCGTTCTAAGGGATGGTGGGTCACGAGCGCAGCTGCCAACCGCACTAAATCGGCCTGTATTGTATCCCCCGTTTGAGTAATCGACCCAATGGAAAAAGGCGTTGCCTCACCCCAACCGGTAATGTCATCAGCCTGCACCTGCACCCATAGGTTCGTCGAACCGGCGTTAGTTCCCCGACTGATGGTGAGTGGGACGCGTTTGTGAACCTTAAACGGAGTGACAGTCAGCTTCATGCAACAACCTTGGGGTGACTCGTAACTTGGAGACTACAGGCAATTTGAAATCTCGATCAGATTGTTATCAGGATCGCGAATATACACCGATGTAATTGTGCCCGTTGCACCGGTCCGCTGTACAGGACCTTCAAGAACTTTGACACCACAATGTTCAATATGGTCAATCGCCATTGAAATCGATGTCTGAGTTATAAAACAGAGGTCTGCTGAACCTGGTATAGGCTGATTCGCTTTGGGCTCAAACTCTTGACCTGCCTGGTGTAGATTGATTTTCTGATTACCAAATCGCAATGCTATCCGGCCAGCTCCGAAGGTAACTACGGTCATACCCAGCACCTGGCGATAAAACTCACAGGTCCGATCAATATCTCTGACAGTCAGAACCAGATGATCTAAGTGGTCAATGGCAATCATATGGGATTTAAGATCGCAGCAGTGGAGCGTCGCAGCAATTGGAGCTCAATCAGGCTTACTCACAACGTCCTAATGTAAATGGCAAAGACTTATACAGCGACGCGATACAGCGAACGCGGCTCTTACC
>JBCBOC010000567.1:0-3385 GCA_039821475.1 Cyanobacteria bacterium J06632_22
GCAAATCTCTCACGACTTAGATATGGTGCGTCAGAGTTGCGATCGCGTCATTTGTCTCAACCGGACGGTGCTTTGCGAGGGCACGCCCGATCATGCCCTGAGCCCAGAGACCCTGTCTTTAGCGTACGGCCCTGACTTTGTCCGCTATCATCACTCTTGCCAATCTCGCGCGCGCCCCGACCCACGATGACCCTCCAGGCTGAACTTGTCCGCGCTGCTGAGCTCTTCCAACTGCCGTTTATGCAGCGGGCACTGATGGGCGGTGTCCTCACCGGGATGATGGGCGGCTTGATGGGCAGCTTCACCATTTTGCGACAGCTATCTTTCTTCAGCGATACCCTAGGGCACTCAGCCCTATTGGGCATTAGTATTGGGTTTCTGTTGGGGTTAGACCCGTCCTGGGTCCTGATGCCCTTTACGATACTCTTTGCCCTGGGCGTCACCTACTTTTTAGAACGGGCCGATCTGTGGACTGACGCACTGCTCAATATTGTCTACTCGGCATCACTGGCCATTGGCATTATTTTGCTCAGCTTGCGGGAGACCTACCAAGGCAACCTCAACAATCTGCTATTTGGCGATATTTTGGCAGTGCAGACGAGGGACCTATTTTTTAGCGGCGTGCTGCTGGTGATTTGTGCGTTGTTTATTGGATTGACGTTGCGATCGCAAATCCTGCTGACCCTGCACGAGCCCATCGCCATCTCCCGAGGCGTCGCCGTTTCAGCTCAGCGAACCGCCTTTATCGTGCTGCTTTCCCTGGTGGTAGGGGTTTCCATTGAAGCCATCGGTGTGCTGCTGATTAGCGCCTTTATCGTCATTCCAGCCTGTGCCGCCCGCCTGATGAGTCGCACCTTCACTCAATACATCCTAATTTCGACCGGACTGGGCGGCCTGAGTGCCATTCTAGGCATGGTTTCCTCAGCCCTACTCGATTTACCCTCTGGCCCTAGTATTGTGGCAATGCAGCTAATGCTCTTCCTGCTGGCCTTGATTATCCCTAAACCCCAAAGTTGGAAAGCGCCATTGCAGGATCTTGAGGCTGGCTAAGCCTGGGTCAAGTCACCCCAAAGCCCCCAAAGCCACTAGGACTCAGGTAGCGGAATAAACTCAGACTCTCCCGGTACCTGACCAAACTTCCAATCAAGCCAGTCCTGCTTCGCCTGCTCAATGCGCTCAGGACGGCTAGAGACAAAGTTCCACCACTTGTGACGATTACCCACTGGCTCACCGCCGATGACCATGCATCGACCGGAAAAGTCTGCCGAAATTTCTACCGACTGTTCTGGTGCGACGGTAATCAGCCGATGCTGTGGGACAGCCTCACCATCAATAGAAATGCCAGGCGTAACGCTGTACACGGCCCGCTCACTATAGGGCGTAGTCAGCGTAAAGCTACCCCCACGGGGAAATTGCAGATCGAGATACAGAATCGGTGAAAACGTTTGCACCGGAGATGTCTGCCCATAGGCTTCGCCCGCAATCAAAACGACGGTAACGCCATTGCTCTCCCAAGTAGGGATAGCCAAGGCAGGATAATGGTGAAAGCTGGGTTCGACCTCTTCAGCATCGTCAGGTAGGGCAACCCAGGTTTGGATACCATGCAATCGCGACGCTGCCGCTCGGTCAGCATCGGGGGAGCGCTCCGAATGAGAAATCCCCCGACCGGCCGTCATCCAATTGATCTCACCCGGGCGGATCTCTTGCACCGTGCCCAGACTGTCTTTATGCAGCAACGCCCCCTCAAACAAGTAGGTTACCGTGGCCAGATTGATATGCGGATGAGGTCGCACGTCTACCCCTTTACCTTCAGGGAAGACCGCTGGCCCCAGGTGATCAAAAAAGATAAACGAACCGACCATGTTGAAATGCGCATTGGGCAGTAGCCGACGCGCTTCGAAGCCGCCGAGGTCCTGAATATGAGGATCAATGATGGTGTTCATGGAAGGTTATCAGGGTAGGGGACTTCAGTGAACGGGGTCGATAGGGAGAGGGCAAACGGGAAACGTCTAAATCAATTGGCAAAAAGCCAACGCTTAAACCAACGGGTGAGGCGCGGCATGATCACGTAGGACAAAAGTATAACGGTAACCGCCACGCTAACGGCCACGCGCAGGAGCCAAGGCAAATACTGTAATAACGGCGCAATTAACGGCTGCACAAAAACCGCAACAATCATCACCGCCACCCAAATCAAAATGGCCTGTCTGTAGCGCTTCGGCATAGGCGTAGCAGACTGTTGGGGCAGTTGAAACCACCCCTCCAACCCCGTCAGCACCTGCACCGATTCTTGTTCTTGAATCAGGGGCTGGACCCGATCAATCCAGCCTTTGCGAACGTCCGATGCCATCCAGGCATCTAAATAGGGGCAAGACGCAAACTGCAGCACAATTACATAGTCGGATGATGCGCCGGGCTGCGGGCGCAGAATGTTGACCCCCAGGTGGCCTTCGAACTGTCGGGCATCGGCAGAGATACCCTTAATCCATTCTTCGTATCCCGCGGCCCGGCCAGATTTTACCCGGTGGGTGATGACAGCGGTAACGTGTTGAGTTTTATCGGTCATGGAGCGCTCTCGATTAAGGGGTAACCATCAAAGCAGTACTTAGAAGTCGGAATTCGGAATTCGGACTGTTCCCCCTTCTGAATTCCGAACTCCGAATTCAAGATCTCGGCTATGTCGACCGTTCGCTACTGACCCGAGCGGGCAAAGTAACTGGTCATCAGCCCTTTGTAGAGGGGAATGTGATTCGAGAGCATGCTGCCCAGTCCCTCAATATCGTTGCGCCAGTCGCGGTGTAGCTCACAGGCCACGGCAAACCAGTTGACGAGCTGCACCCCAGCCGCACTCATGCGCTCCCAAGCAGCGGCCCGTACCGTTTCGTCAAAGGTACCCGAGGCATCCGTCACAACAAAAACATCAAACCCGGCTTCGATGGCAGACAGTGCAACAAAAGCGACGCAGACATCGGTAACAATGCCAGCAATAATAAGCTGTTTCTTGCCGGTAGCCTTTACGGCAGCAACAAAGTCTTCGTTATCCCAAGCATTGATTTGACCAGGGCGGGCAATGTACGGCGCATCGGGAAACATTTCCTTGAGTTCAGGCACTATGGGACCATTAGGACCTTGCTCAAAGCTCGTGGTCAATACGGTGGGCAGATCAAAGAACTTAGCAATATCAGCCAGAGCCAAAATATTGTTCTTGAACTCATTGGGCGGATAGTCTTGCACGAGGGAAATTAATCCTGCTTGATGATCGACCATAAGTACGGCAGCGTCATCTTTATTTAGACGGTTGTATTTGAAAGACGTTGTCATGATAACTTTCCTAATTAAACTGTAACTGGACGTGTCACCTTGTCCTGCTGGCTACGAATGCTCA
>JBCBOC010000477.1:0-3960 GCA_039821475.1 Cyanobacteria bacterium J06632_22
ACCAAGGGTTTCACAGCCAGAACTGTCCTAAGCAAAGTGGCGAGCGCTATAGGTAGTGTCACTGGTAGAAACTGTAGAACTAGAGTGCCAGCATTGTCTCATGTGATACTTAACGTCCTGGCAGCGGCACCATATTTCATCCAGAGAATAAAAACCTTTGATTGTGAAGTTATTAACGATTTGTTACATTACCCGTGGTACCTAAGCTCACGGGGATTTATGAAAGCACTCGCAGTCGTGCAGCGCACCTGCTTCACGGTTCACATCTTTTCTCTGGTGTTTGGTTTAGCAGGGCTTTTGCTTGTGCTACCCCATCCAGAGTTTATTGCTCAGCTTCCTGAGATTGGCCGCACCGCGTTTCAGCTCTCAATGACTGGTGGTGGAGCGGTGTACATGGTCTCAGGTGCCGCAGCCGTGGCCATCTACGCTTACCGTTATTTGGGTATCTGGCACTGGCTCACCTTTATGATCCCTGCGATCGCACTATCCCTCGGGGCAGAACTTCTGGGTACCAGCACCGGATTTCCCTTTGGCGCATACCACTATCTCACTGGTTTGGGCTACAAAATTGCCGGTCTAGTGCCTTTCACCATTCCCCTCTCTTGGTTCTACCTGGGCTTCAGCGCCTACCTACTGGCCTTAGCCGGGTTAAAAACGACGGGCCGGTTGCGTTGGCTCGGTGCCATTCTTTTTGGTGCCTTGCTGCTAACCTCTTGGGATTTCGTTTTAGACCCAGCCATGAGTCAGACCACCATGCCATTCTGGGCATGGGAGCAACCTGGTGCGTTCTTTGGCATGCCCTACCAAAATTTTGCGGGTTGGTTTGGGACAGGCGTCGTCTACATGACCACAGCAACCTTGCTGTGGCAGGCCAAGCCACTCCCTGCCTTGAGCATGCCCTTGGGCTTTCCCCTGGCCATGTACCTCAGCAATTTTGCCTTTGCCATGGTCATTAGCATTGATGGTGATATTTACCCGCCTATCTTACTGGGGCTTTTGCTGGGGGTGATTCCAGCGGTGTTGCTGTATCAAAGTGCCACAGACTCTGAAGCTGACTTTGATACGCTCAACGGGCTTGCCGTTCCCGGGCAGGGTGATGCATGAGCGGCTCTAGCCTAGTTGGGGCGCTGTCCTTAGGGCTACTGGCACTGCAGCTGCCAGCCACGTTTTTACTGCTGTCGAGACTCTTTCGGGGGGCACGCCGTCAACCTCCAATTTTGCCCAGAACTGCGAGTGCGGCCCAGCAGAGGACGGTGAGTGTCGTTGTCCCTACCCTAAATGAGGCCCATCGGATTGAACCGTGTCTCTCGGGTCTTTCCCAGCAGGGTGATGAAGTCCGAGAGATCATTGTGGTAGACAGTCGGTCTACCGATGGGACCCAGGCAAAAGTTGAAGCCATGGCCCAACGCGATCCGCGCATTCGCCTGGTGACAGACGAGCCGCTGCCGGATGGGTGGGTGGGCCGTCCTTGGGCGTTGCACACCGGCTACCTAAATGCCGACCCCAAGAGCGATTGGATTGTAGGGGTTGATGCCGATACCCAGCCCCAGCCTGGTTTAATTGCAAGCGTGCTGCACGAAGCCGAAACGCAGCACTACGACATTATTTCGCTGTCACCTCGCTTTATCCTGCAATCGGCAGGAGAGTGGTGGCTTCAGCCAGCGCTGTTGATGACGCTGGTTTATCGCTTTGACTCTGCTGGGGTGGGCCGTCCTGAAGCCGAGCGGGTAATGGCCAATGGTCAGTGCTTTTTATCCCGGCGATCCGCCCTGGCGGCGATGGATGGCTACAGTTGTGCTGCCGATTCTTTCTGCGATGATGTGACGCTGGCGCGTGCTGCCGCCCAACGGGGTTTTAGGGTGGGCTTTTTGGACGGGGCTCAGGTCATCAGCGTGCGCATGTACGAAGGGATTACTGAAACCTGGCAAGGCTGGGGGCGATCGCTAGATCTAAAGGATGCAGCTTCGACGGGGCAGCTTTGGTGCGACCTGTGGATGCTAGTGTGCACTCAAGGGGTAGCGATACCGGCACTGCTACTGTTAGTCGGTTTGGTCTGGGGCGGCAACGACTCCCCCATGCTGATGGCTGCAATTGCTCTCAATTTGCTTCTGTTACTAATCCGTTGCGGTATGCAAATTGCCGTTGCAGGATCGTACCAGTGGCCGCGGCGCCTTTGGTCCGTTGCCCAGTGTTTTTGGCTAGCGCCTTTAGCTGACCCCTTGGCCGCTTTCAGAATTGCGCTATCGTCTTTTCAAGACTCTATTCAGTGGCGCGGGCGAACGTATCAAAAGGGTTCAATCTGATAGTGCGGTTAGATCCGTTAGAATAAGTCGGCGAATCCCTTGGCCGTTGAGTTGACCTGTCAGATCAACAACAATCAGGAACAAATGATGCAGCGGCTATTTGTCTATGGAACGCTGGCGCCTGGTCGGCCCAACGCCCACATCCTTGCGGAGGTTGCAGGAGAGTGGGAGGCTGCAACGGTGACAGGAACTTTGCATCAGGACGGGTGGGGTGCCGCAGTAGGCTATCCAGGCATTGTGTTAGACGAGCAGGGTAGTCCTGTTGAAGGTTTTTTATTCAGTTCAGAGGTGTTGGCTGAGCATTGGGCCCGACTTGATGCCTTTGAGGGAGAAGAATATGAGCGCGTTTTAACGGCAGCCAGACGTGAAGATCAAACCGTTGTAGACGCCTATATTTACACGCTGCGTAACAGGTGATAGCGCTCAACCAGCCAAAAAGCCCCCCGATAGTTATCGGGGGGCTTTCGTATCTAAGTAATAAACCTTGGTTACGTCCAGACCTGGAGCTTTCAGTTGGAAAACTATCAGTTTAAATCTGGACGTGGTTTAAAGTCTCAGAAATTAAATTTGATTTTCCTTTCACTATGTTTAGACAATCGTGAAATCAACTTCGAGGGTGCCGACAGAAGCTCCACCCAACTGATTTTCAGTGAATACTTCAGCGGTAAGGGTATTTGCTCCGACTGGGAGGCTGCCGCCGTTGAAGTCAGCATTCACATCGCCAAATAGCGCGTAAGGTACGAAGTTTTCTGTTGCTTGGCTGACGCCGTTGTTGAGGATGAGTTGTGCACTCTCTCCACCAGCAAAGAAATCTTCACTGTCGGATTCCAGCAGGGTCAAGCTGACCTCGCCATTGGTGAAGGCGCTAGTGTTGATCTCGTCGCCATCGTCGATAACTTGAATCAAGGTATCGGTAGTGGCATCTATCAGACCTAGTCGGAATGGGGCACCGTTGCCGTTATCAGAGGAAAGGTCTAGACCAATAATGACTGGATCATGGTCAGAGGTGCGAAACGCATTGACTTCAAACAGGTTGTTGCCATTGGGCTCTACCTCAAAGTCACGCTCGTTGCCTTCACGCACGGCGTTATTGTAGTCGAACAGGTTAATCTCATCTGCATTGATGTGCCATTCCGCTACGTCCACCACCTGAGGGGTTAGGGTTGCATTGGATAGCGCATAGTCCAAATAGCCCAGCTGACCATCAAAGACAAAGCTGTAGGCATCGTCTCCTTCAAACTGTTCAATCAGATCGGCATAGCCCGCATCGGTAATGTTCTGAATTGGGTCTTCGCCTTTATAAGCATTTAGGTCCCCGATGATCAGATAATCGGCATCGCCTGAACCGGTTGGATCGGTTGGAATCCAGGTATTGACCAGATAATCTGCTGCGTCGGCACGAGTGTCGTTCCAGAAGCCTTGGCCGTCACCCTGGGCAACATCAGGATTGTTGGTATCGCTGGCGTCTAGCCCAGAACGCCCCTTGGACTTGAAGTGGTTAACGACGACATTGAAGACTTCGCCAAAGTCGTCGTTGTTGCTATCGGTTACCTCAAAGGCCTGGGCAAGTGCAGGGCGATTGCGCTGCTGGCCAGTGCCGTTGGGGTCAAGAAAGGCAGCATCTTCTAGGACGGCAGTAGTCCCCGTGGGCGTTACT
>JBCBOC010000589.1:0-3269 GCA_039821475.1 Cyanobacteria bacterium J06632_22
ATCCAAACGACTCTATCTCAACAGGCCACCGCCGCGCAGCAAGCCCGCCAGACGTTGCAAACCAGCCTGAGCCTAGGGTCGATTATCCAGCAGCATCAGCACTGTTACCAACAGGTCGTGGCCTCACGCAACGAGCACCCCAACGCCCCAACCCACTAGACCTGCCAAAACTGCTGCACCTGTACTAGGCCCGCCTGGCATCGCTGCTGGTAAGCACTCACGCCTGCCTTGATGCGCTGTTGAGCCGCGGTCAAATCCGTCAGCACCGCCTCCACCTTGGGCAGCACCCGGTCCACAGTAAACTCAGCCACCGGGAGGCTCCAGTCCCCTTGTCCAATTTCTGCCATAAACGCTTGGACCTTAGGATCGTAAGCCGCTGCAATCACAGGAATGCCCTGACGGGCAGCCAAAATCGCCGCATGGAGCCGGGTGCCAAGGATCAGGTCCATACAGCCCATTTGCTGGGTCATGTCCGCCAGGGAGGGAAAGTAGGGATGCAGCACCATCTGCATTGAGTGCTGGCAGTGTGCTAACACCGCCAGGCTGCTGCGATAATCATCGACAGCAGGGCGATGGCGTTGCCGGTAGTCCTCGGGAAACGACTGTAGCGGAAATAGATGCACCTCGGCACCGTACTGAGCGACGAGGGCGTCGAGCAGCCCGGCCATGGCCTGAGTAAATTGCGTCTCAGTAAATCGAGCGTCAGTAATCTGCGCCGGGCCGGCCCCCTGGGGCATCATTCGATTGGCCAAGGACCGTAGGGAAACACCGATGCGGGGGGGATGCGGGGCTGACGCTATCGAGTCAGCCTGGGGAACCCGAGGCGCAAACAGGGCTAGGTCTGGCATCACGACAATAGGGGCATGGATGCCAAGCTCCCGTAGCGCGGTTTGGGAGTTGCGATCTCGAACTGCAATCAGGGTGGTTTGGTTCAGCACAACACGAATGCGATCGCGCGTCTGCTGACGCCACAGATGCCCCACACTAACGCCCCAAACCAAGGTCCGCCGCCGCAGTCGAATCGCCTGCTGCAAAGGCCTCAGCCAGACTTCGGCCACCGATTCAGCCCCAACGCCAGCCCGGGGGCCATCCCGCAGTAAATCTCCGCCCCCCAGCACAAACCATCGATGCCCTAGCAACAGTCCATAGGGTCTGACCTGGCGCTGCCATCGCTCCAGTCGACGGCGAGGCGGGCGACTAGAGACCGTGTTCACACCATGACGCCGAACCGTATCCGCTGGGTCGTTAGAATACACCGTGGCAGCTATATTGGGCTGCCACTGCCGCAACAGGGCTAGCATGCCCGCCAACATGGCTTCATCCCCTAGGTTGTAGTGGCCATAGTAGCCACAGATCAAAACTCGTCCCAAACCCCAGCCTCAACGCGCCACCCAACTTGTTCTGATACTGTCCAAGCCCCTCCCTTAATTCCCTACCTTCAACCTATGCGTCAACTCTACTTCTTAGTGCCTGGCACCGGAAAACCGTTTCAGTACGGTGGTTTATTTGCCGAGTTGAACCTGCTAAACATTGCCCGTAAGCTGGCCTACACGGCGCAATTAGTCACCTACACCGTCCGCGAAGATAAAACTTTATTTTTGCCAGACCTGTTGCAATCCTCGGACGACCATCGCAATGCCATTTTTGTGATCACCTGGGGCTACGACGTCCCCAAACTGATTCAACAGTTGCAGCACTGCCATGTGATTTACCATGCCCAAAGCTCAGGCTACGCCTTCGACATTCCCTCCCATGTGCCAATCCTGACGGGCAGCCGCAATACCTTGGGGTACTGGGGACAACGATCACCCCATGCTCTACTCTACTATCTGCCTAATCTAGTCCCTGCCAAATTCAAAGATCTGGGTCTAGTCCGAACCATCGATATTTTGATTCATCAACGTAAATCCTCTCAATATTTAACAGATTGCCTGATTCCAGCCCTGCAACAGCAGTTTAACGTTTTCGTGATCGACCGTTTTATCGATGATTTGGTGACGCTACTCAACCAATCAAAACTCTACCTCTACGATTCAACAGAATATTGGTCACAAAAAAATGTCACCGAAGGGTTCGGACTACAGCCCCTAGAAGCCCTCGCCTGCGGCTGCCAAGTATTTTCCAGCGTCAACGGTGGACTTTCAGATTACTTAGATCCAGGGTTCAACTGCCACAAGATCGCAGGCTATTCCCAGGCCTACGACATTCAGAGAATCACCGATGTCCTGAATCAGTTTGAGCAGTATCAGTTACCGCCCGTCGCCTTTGACGAGTACCGCCATGACAACATCGCAAAACGGCTACAAATCATTATGACGGAACTCAACCAATTCTTTGACCATCGACAGAACACCCCCAATGCCAAGCTCCCCTTTACCGCAAAAGAACCAGCGCCAACCCTGCAAAAAAGAATTTACAGAAGTCGGCGCTGGCTCAAGGCTCAAATCAAACAAAAATTTGGCCGTTAGGGCACCCGGATAGAGAATCGGAATGCCGCAATCTCATCAGGGGCCAGGTTGAGGTTGCCCCCCGAACCATCTAAGACCACACCACCGCCAGACTCTGGAATAGAACCGGAGGGGAAATTCCCTGTCCCGGCAATATCTTCACAGAAGGGTGCCAACGGCGCTAGCGGCGCTTCCTCAGACAACAGAGCACTGGGGCCAAAGAGAGCCAAGTTAGGCAATGGGTTCGGCCCAGCCAGTTCTGAAGTGCCCGCATTGAGAATGCTGGGGATGCGAATCACATCACACAACTGAATATTCTCTGCCGTTGCGACACCAGCATTAAAGAAGTAAGCCGTATACTCCACCACATCGCCGGATTCTAAGGCCGTCGGCGTATCCACAATCCCCAGTGGAAGAGCCCCAGCAGAACGGTTAAACAACAGGTTATCGTTATTGTCCCCAGCCTGGTCGTTAAACTGCCCAGTCTCATTCGCAAACAACACCGTTGTGCCTCGCGTTACCTGGGTAATCCGCTTGACGATTCTCAAATCTGAGCCCAAGACCGCTGGCGTAACAATGTTTTCAGCAGGTTCGTTAGCCTCAGCGTTGCTGTTCGGGTCACTGGCGACCGGATCCGGGACAGTGCCACCGTTCGGGAACGGGTTAATGTCGTTCGACAGGTCGTCCGTCGGCAGATTGGACGTAATGCCCAGCCCCTCGGCTGTCGTCTGGTTATTGAAAGGACCCGGTAGCTGCGGCTGAACCGTATTGCCCGCCGTATTAACGTCTACCGTGACTTCATAAACCGCAAACTCACCGATA
>JBCBOC010000486.1:0-3924 GCA_039821475.1 Cyanobacteria bacterium J06632_22
ACCGCTTTAGGCTGGACTCGGTTGATGGGGATGCCACTGAAAACTAAGCATTAAAACTACATGTCGACAGTGCCTAAACCTGATGGGGCAACTGCCTTAACGCTTTATTAATCTATTTTTCAAAGCTTACCACGTAGATAGGTGAGCTTCGATTCGTTCCTGTACTGGGATGGGTAGCGTTTGGCTGTTAAGGATTGCCTCTAGGTCCGTTTCGAGGTCATTGGGTGCGAGCTGTTCTAAGGCTCTGAGGCAGTGAAATTGAACCTGACGGTTTGAGTCGGCCAGGAGGGGGACGAGTGACCGAAACGCGGTTTTATCACCGAGTTGACCAACGCTTAGTGCCGCGGCTTGCTTGAGGATTTGGCTGGGCTGAGATTCTATGACCGATAGCAGAAATTGGGTTGAGCGGTGAGGGTCTGGGGTGAGTTGTCCTAACCGACGGATGACTTCCAGTTGAATTTGGGGTGGGAGGATACGGTAGTGATCGATTAGGGCGGTGAGCGCGGTTGCTGTGTCTAGCCAACTAATTGAGCGCACGCTATTGAGGAGCAGCGGTTCGGGGGTCTGCGCTGAGGCCAGGAGTCGAGTTAAGGCAGGTAGGGATTGGGTCAATCCCAAGCGTCCGATAGCCACTGCGGCCTGACAGCAAACGTCGAGTTCAAGATCCCAAAGGCACTGTTCCAAAGGCTTGAGTAGGTCGGGCTGATTGCACAGATCATGGCGATGGCCCAGGGTAATCACGGCCTCTTTGCGGACCAGACCACTTGGATCGGTGAGGGCCTCTAGCAGGGCTGTCGTTACCCTCGGATCGTGAAAACTACCCAGGGCTTCTAGGGCAGTTTGTCGGAGGTCAGGGTCAGGATCGTTAAGCACACCCAGCAGCGGCTCAATGACAGTGCGCTGCCGGATTTGTGCCAAGGCACGCACCGCTAGAAAACGTTCAGTGGGCCGATCGAGGAGGGGAATAAGGGCCGTCACCGCCTGTTTCCCTAATCCGGCGAGCTGTTCTGCCGCCAGGGTACTGAGGTCATCATGATCAACGGTGGCTACCAGACGACTCAAAGCAGTAATGGCCTCAGGTTCAGAAAAGCGTCCTAGACCGCGAATGGCAAACCAACGATGTTCGGTATCGTTGTCGTGGTCTTGGGCAATGGCGATCAGCGGTGCGATCGCAACTGAACCTAAATCGGGAAAACGCTTGATCACTTCCCAGCGTCCATGGAAGTCGCTTTCAGATAGGATCTCGATGGCCTGTTCAACTGTGGTAACGGCCTTAGCCCGACTGACCCAGTCAATGGGGGTGTCATCTTGGAGAAAACTCGAAGGTGGGATAGACGCGGTTAGGCAATCTGCTGAGGGGGACGTCCCCAATTGTTTTTCTCTAGACGATAAAATTTTAGCCCCACCACTACTTGCGCTTTGTGCCACTGCTTCGAGGCTGTCTGGTGCAAGCGGGTCAGTTTCAAGTTCGCCTGTGGCCCGTTTTCCCGTGGCAAGCTCGCCTGTCGTAAGCCCGGTGGAACCTATCGGTGCCTCGGTGGTAACTGCGTCTGAACAGAACTCTGCCGTACTTTCTTCCGTACCTGTCTCTGTACTTGTCGTTGTGCCAATGCGTGGTGCCGCTGGCTGCATGCAAGATGACTCCCAATCAGTCGAGTCTCCATTATCTAAATATAATATTTATCTGACAGGGTGTATTTGCGAAAATGTCATGATTTCAGTGCGTTTTTGGAATGTAGCAAAGGCTGGGAAATTGACAAGTTGCGATCGCATCGTCTCAATGCAGGGCACGTAACATTGTTGGATTTGTCAATTCATAGCTTTAGCCAAGATTGTCGCTTTCTCTTTGAATTTCCCGCAATGAAGCCAGTTATAGGGGTTTAATCAGCTCTCCTTGATACAGCTAAAGCTTTTAGAGACATAGGGTTGAGCCCGTCAGCCGACTGCCAGGATCCGCTGCGAGGTAAACAAGGGCCCTACAAAGACCATGCGAATAGCGCAAATTGACTATGCAGAATGAGCAAAAAATATCTGAAAGTGTAACGATTCATACAAAACACACCTGGGAACTTCACTAGTCTGAACTCAATTGACAGTAAGTGAGCTAACAACTCCTGAAGCGGTTCCTTATCAGTGTGTCTGGCGAGTGGTGGGTAATTCCATCACTCGCCTTTTTCCAACAACTGTTTAGCTAGGGCCGAGTTGTATGCTGATTTGCTGACAAGGCCAGCTTGGAGTATGTTTTCAAGGCAGTCTGTATTGTTACGAGTGGGTTAGTGCCGTGGTAGCAGCTTCTAAAAAAGTCAAGCTCAACAAGTTTGAAAAATACAAGGCCGCAAAAGATGGTCTGGCTGTTAAGGATGAACTGGAGAAGTTCGCCGAGATGGGCTGGGAGGCTGTGGATGAGACCGACCTGACTGGGCGGTTGAAGTGGCTGGGCATTTTCTTTCGCCCGGTGACGCCGGGTAAGTTTATGCTGCGGCTGCGCATGCCCCACGGGACCATTAGCAGCGCTCAGATGAGAGTCCTGGCTGAGGTGGTGCAACGCTATGGAGACGACGGCAGTGCTGACATCACAACGCGTCAGAACTTGCAGTTGCGCGGTGTTCGCCTAGAGGAAATTCCAGAAATTTTTAGTCAAATGAAGACTGCAGGGATGACTTCCATGCAGTCGGGCATGGACAATGTTCGCAACATTACGGGGTCTCCTGTATCGGGGCTAGATGCTCGTGAGTTGTTAGATACTCGCCCGCTGGTGCAGGCGGTACAGGATATGATCACCAACAAGGGTGAGGGGAACTACGAATTCACCAACCTCCCACGGAAGTTCAATATTGCGATTGAGGGCAGTACTGATAATTCGGTTCATGCAGAGATTAACGACATTGCCTTTGTTCCTGCTTATAAAGATGGTGTGTTGGGATTCAATGTTGTTGTCGGTGGCTTCTTCTCCTCAACTCGGTGCGAAGCTGCGATTCCCCTTGATGCTTGGGTTCCCCCCGAAGAATCGCCGGTTGTAGATCTGTGCCGTGCAATCCTTGAGGTCTTTCGTGATAATGGCTCCCGGGGCAATCGTCAAAAGACTCGAATGATGTGGCTGATTGAAGAATGGGGTGTTGAGAAGTTCCGTGAGGAAGTTGTTAAATCCTATGGTCGCGATCTAGCAACAGCCGCCCCAGAAGATGCTATTACCGATGAAAAGCGAGACTATTTAGGGCCCCATCCGCAGCAGCAATCGGGTCTGTACTATGTGGGTCTCCATGTCCCAACTGGGCATATGCAATCCGAAGATCTGTTCGATATTGCTCGTGCTGCCGAAGTCTACGGTGACGGCGAGATTCGTCTAACGGTGGAACAGAACGTCATCATCGCCAACATTCCAGAATCCCGGCTAGAGGCGTTCCTTGAAGATCCCATCGTTCAAAAGTTTCCTACCGAGCCCACGCCGCTGGTGCGATCGTTGGTCTCCTGTACCGGTTCTCGATTTTGCAACTTTGCACTGATCGAAACCAAGCAGCGGGCTCAGGCCTTGGCAGAGCAGCTTGATGCTGAACTAAATCTGCCAGAATCCGTGCGTATGCACTGGACGGGTTGTCCCAACTCCTGTGGGCAGCCCCAAGTGGCGCAGATCGGCATGCTAGGCACCAAAGTCCGCAAGGACGGCCAGATGGTCGAAGCGGTGGACATCTACATGGGTGGCAAGGTAGGAAAAGATGCCCAACTCGGCGAACGGGTGATGCAAAAAGTCCCCTGCGACGAGCTTCATGGGGTGCTGACAGAATTGCTGGTCAAAGACTTTGGGGCCACCCCAAAAGTTCCAGCAGAAACGGGTGCAGCGGCCGGCTAACGGCTAGTCTGCCAAAAAAAAGCCTGCAGTTAAGCAGGCTTTGGTTCATATCTTGTTCTAATTAGGAGCGTAGCACA
>JBCBOC010000811.1:0-1810 GCA_039821475.1 Cyanobacteria bacterium J06632_22
GACATTGACTGCTCCATTGCGGTTTTCTTTGCGCCAGAGGTGGATGGTTATAGGCTGGACCGCTTGGATACAGCAACAGCGAATACGTTTCTGCTGTGGGCACAAGCGGGACGACAAGATGCAATTTTTGCCCTGGGTGCAGGGTTGAGCCCCAGGGATGCTCGTTTTTTTATTTATTACGATCTGATTGAGGCCTGGGTTCAGACCGGAGACTGGGAAACGGCCCTAGCGCTAGCCCATAGCAAACCTGAACCGGAGGCCCGCTATGGTCTATTGGAGCGCTTAGCCAGGGCCTTGACCACTGCAGAAGATTTTGAATCCGCAGCTCAGGTGCGAACAATCGCCGCAGCAGTGGCCAACAGTGCAGGTTTCGAGCCGAACAATACAATAGCCCTTGGGCAACAGGGCCGCTCCAGTTTCTCTTTTGCCCGTAATTCTGTTGTAGCACACACCCTAACCGCGGTCCGCCAACAGTTGAGTGCGCGCAATACACCCGCCACCTTAACCGAATTAACCGCCGCCAAAGACCGACTGTTGGCCCTGTCTGACTCGCCAGACTTCGACGGAGAAGGAATCTTACTGCTCGGGGAGATCGCCCTGGCCATGTACCAGAATGGATATCCAGAACAGGCTCAACAGACCCTTCAGCAAGTGCTGTCAGACCTTCCGCCAGAAAAGATGCAAGCCAGTTTGGCCGGCCCCACGCTAGGAGACTACTTATCGAACCCCGGCCTAGAGGCCCTGTTGGCACAGTATCAGGAAGCAGGCTGGTACGACGGCATCGCAGTATGGCTGGTGAATCCTGTTTTGGGACACCAGGAAGACTTAAATTTTATTTTTCTGGAACTGCCGCTTTCAAAGCAAGGTGCCGTCATATTAGATCTGGCCCAGACGGCAGTTAACAACGGTGACGATCAAGCCGCGCTAGCTCTGCTACCCTATCTTTCTCGGACCGATGAGCAGGTCAGAGTGGGCGCGGTAATTGCCACGGAGAGCATGCTTCGCAGCCAAGAACGGGCCCAACAAGCCGCTCCAGATACGACATTTGTGCAGTTAGACCAGCTGAGTGCTGACATTGCCCCCTTTGCAGTAGCGTTGCCAGATTCTTTATTAAAGGTGAGAGCGTATCTTGCCATTGCCCAAGGCTATATCACCCTCGACAGCAGAGATAAAGCAGCGGAGTGGCTAGCTGAGGCAGTTACGCTCATGGAAGCATTGGAGGCGCACAGTGGGCAGTAGACCTATCATGCTCGCCACCCAAAGCAAAACCACACAACAGGCTCAGTCCCTACACGCCCCCACAGAACATCCCTTGAATACCCCCCAATTTCGAAATATGACGCCCGCAGACGGCCCCACCGTCGTTGCCCTTAACCAGGCCGTGGTTGACGTTACCAGTCCCATGGATCTCACCCGTTTTAATGCGCTGTATCAGCTGTGTGACCTCAAACAAGTCGCCGAACTCAACGGTGATGTTGTGGCCTTTATTTGGGGAATGACAGACCACGCCGCCTACGACAACGGCAACTATCAGTGGTTTGCGGCTCGGCTCCGGCGCTTCCTCTACATTGACAGAATTGTTGTCTCAGGGCACTGTCGTGGCATGGGACTGGGGCGACAGCTCTATGCTCAGGCCACTAAGCAGTCGGCAGCCATAGGCGCCCTGACAATCTGTGCCGAAATCGATATTGACCCACCCAATCCCATATCACTCCGGTTTCATGAGAAAACTGGCTTCGTACAAATGGGCACCCGCCGACTCGCCAGTGGTAAACGGGTTTCTATGCAGATTTTGTCAGTCGCACAGTGA
>JBCBOC010000671.1:0-2806 GCA_039821475.1 Cyanobacteria bacterium J06632_22
CTTGGTCTTCAACCGCAATTACCGGAATTTCTGCACGATCTGTGTTCATTGCTTTGGGATAGCCCAAAAATTGACCTAGATCAGCGACCCAAATCACACGTCCCTGCTCGTTGAGCGTACCCAAAAGCAGGGGCGATACGTTCGGCACGGGGGTAATTCGGTCGGGTGGGTTTTCAATAATGCGGCGAATACCGGTTGCTGGCAGTGCAAATTCGTCGCCAGAAGAAACGTAAAACCGGAGGTGGAGTTCACCATCGGGCGTCTCAAGTTCTTGTAATTCTGGGGCCTGGTCCTGACCGCGCCCGGTCTGAAAATCTGGATTGCCGACCATAGTAAATACCCTTTAGAGCAGTTGAACGGTGTCTACTGGATTAGATAACCGATTGTGACCTGGAGAATCGTACTGGGAAATGAGCTGCGTTTGGCCTCGATGGCGCAATCGCTAATGATAAAACCGAGACAATGCGCTGAATAAAACTGCTGTCTGGAGCGCATTACCCTCGTAATAGTTGCTTGACCGTGCCGACCAATTCAGTCGGTTGAAAGGGTTTGGCAATGTAGGCATCGGCACCTTGTTTCATGCCCCAATAACGGTCAAATTCTTCTCCCTTGGATGAGCACAGTACAACGGGAACGTCCTGAGTAGAGGGGTCTGACTTGATGCGTCGACAGACCTCGTAGCCATTCATCCGCGGCATGACAATGTCTAGCACAATCAAATCTGGTGGGTGTCCCTGAATGAATTCGAGGGCTTCGACACCGTCATTTGCAACTTCAACCTCTAGTCCGCTGCCTTGCAGCAGGTCAATGATCATTTCTCGCTGGGCGATGCTGTCTTCTACTACCAAAATCGTACTCATTCCCCGTCATTCCACCGTCGAAAGACTGCCCAAATCTGGAAACCCCATTCATTATGCCCTGGTCAAGAGGTGTAAACATAGCTACAGCTTTGAGACCTGATGTTTAGTCATCCGCTGTAGTGTCCCCCATGGTGGGTTGGACGTTGGGGTTGGCGAGTATCACAAAATCCCGAGTATCTACCCATAGCCCTTCGCGTTAAAAACTCTAAAGGGTGATGATAAGCGTGATGAGACACGTGGTTTTTCTGAACCTGGAAATAGTGCTGGCAAGCAAATAAATCCAGCCATCGTTGGACGCCTGTGCCCAATAAAGTACCCCTCTAGGTTTTGTTTGTTAACCTATCGATGAAGAATTCTAGATATGACGTCTTAACCTGATCCCTGGGGATACTGCATCAGATGGCAGCAATTCACCTCAAGGTGCCTCGATTGTGAGCCACGGATTGCTCTGTGGTTAGGGCATAACCGCCCTTGAAAGCTCAAGTACGAGGACAGAAGGTGCCAAGGTCCGTTCAAAGTGCTAAGGCCCGTTCAAGGTGCCAAGGTCCGTTCAAAGTGATAATGCCCGTTCAAAGTACGTCGGCAATTTCTTCTGCTAAGAGTCGCTCAGGGCGAGATCGCAATGGATCCCCCTGTCCCACGTATCGTTCCACTAGCGTAATCAACTCAAGTTCGCCAAAGGGTTTGGTGAGATAATCAGTCGCGCCTGCCATGCGGGCGCGAATTCGATCGATGAAGCCGTCTTTCCCGGTCAGCATGACAATGGGTGTTTCATGGAAGGCCGCTGCCTGACGGATCATGGCACACAGCTCATAGCCCTCAAGCTGGGGCATGGCGATATCACACAAAATCAAATCCGGCTTGAGCTGAAACAGCAAGCTTAGGGCCTTCAGGGGATTGGCAATGGAGGTGACTTCATAGCCGTAGCGATTCAAGATATCTTCAACGGTGCGGCGGATCGTTGCGCCATCGTCGATGCAGACGATTCTGGGGACAGGGTCAATGGGGGCTGTGGGCGCAATGGTTAACGGCATGTTCGGCTCAGGTGGTGGCATCATCTGCACAACCCCTTGGCGAACATAGGGATGCAGCGCCTTGGCGACTGTCAAACTGTCACGGTTTAGAAAGCGGGCAATTTGAGTGATTGGGGTTTTGCCATCTGCCCACGTGGCCAATTTTTTAAGTCTTTTCTGGGCAGGGCTGTCCGCGTCCATCGTCATCACCTGTGGACAGTGGCGCAAGGACTGGAGATGAGGCTGGAGTTGGTGCCAGTCTTGAAGCTGCTGGGTGACTTGGGTGAGCAGCGGTGTGATCGCAAAACTGGTTAATTGCGGGCTGAGAGCGCAGCCGAGTCGAAACACAAAAGTTCCATGGTGCAGACTCAGGAGTTCAAACAACGTCTCTGCAATCAGTCGGCCTAGAATATTACGACCCTGTTGCGGGGTGAGGTCATGACGCTCAAGTAGGGTCCAAAGCATTCCGTACTCAGGGGCATTCAGCGCGGCTAGCTCGGAAACCTTGGCGCCCGTGAGTTCAGGGGGGAGCTCGGTGTGAAGTCCCTGCCCCTTAAGATGGTCCCTTAAACGATGGAGTTGCCCGTGGGTGGGACCGGCATAAACCAGCTTGCCGGTGTCAAAAAAGGCAAGCCAGGCGACATCTTCGGGGTTGGGTTCTGCCATCACGACAGACGATAGCCCACGCGCCGTAACGTATAGTTCGCCGGTTCGTTGCCCTAGCTCAATCAGTTGAAGAATACTGCGAATATCAAGTTCGCTGAGCTCGCCCTGCATTATGCAACTGCCCCAAAAAGGTTTCTATAGCATAGGTGAGAAGGTTCCCTGAGAAGTGGCAGGGCGGCAAAAACTGTACCAATACTCCAGCCATAAAGTGTGTTGACTTTTTCTTCCCACGCTTGCTGTGCGTCGCGTTGGTTATTCATTGGGCGC
>JBCBOC010000459.1:0-4111 GCA_039821475.1 Cyanobacteria bacterium J06632_22
ACTGAATGGGTATCTAGGTATGAGCAAAGGGTAGAGTGCAACTCTTCAGGGATTTCAACGGACAGACTAACCGTTCGGGTGATCATATTGGGCTGCCTTAGCATATTGGGGGGAGTAGAACGTGGGTGAACCCTAACTGAAATCGATGGCGGCACCAGGTATCTGTTCAGCCTATAACAACCGCCAACCCCGCCAGGACAAGGTTGTACGTTAATGCGCTATGAGCCGCTTCGTTGGGCGTCAAACAGAATGATCCTGTTTGGGGCCACAATGAAGACGGGGCAAGCCACATTTAGCAATCAAAACAAAAACACCTTTTTTCGTTATTGGGCACCAAAACTTTAGTACCCAGGAAACCATAGCGTAGTTACCCCAAGTATTTGCGAAGGACCGCAGGTCACTTGGCTACAACAATTAAATCGTGGCTATGCTCAGATCTGATGTTTTCCCCTAGAGAAAGTCACAGATAATAAGCTGGACGTGGTTGAGAACGCCCCTAGCTAGCATTGACATAGACAACGCGACGGGCGCTATAGGTTCTCCTTAACAACGGAACAGGTGTTTCAAGGACAGGTCTCAGTTAGTGATGCTCATTGTGTGCCAACCGTCTTGAAATTGCAATTCGACAATCGTACGGATTGTGTTTGACAAATCCTGGAACCTATGAAGAAGGTGCGATCCCGGTGATTTCCTGTAACATATCGCAACAAATGCGTTTCTGCTCTGGGCACAGCACGAAATCCACAGAAAGGGTCTGAACCTAGAAAGTACGTGGACGTCTGTGGAAAATTCGGATTCACCTGTGGAGAAGTTGTGAAATCAGCTGTGGAAAAAATCCTCAACATTTAAGAGATATAACACTTCACCGCCCAGGGTAGCTCCCTGACCTGCGTCAGCCCTTATCCCTCAAAGAATCAGTCTTAGCCTGGTCTTCAGCCTTTATATAGCAACACTTTTAAAGCCTAGCCAAAGGTCTGAACGGAGAACTGGATTGGACGCAATTCTCCAAAGTTTTCTGCGTGTTCTTACTTAAGATCTGAATCAATGTGATTTGCTTGCCAGTGCTGATAACACAGACCAGTTTGCAGGATTGCCTGTGGATATCTTGGGCAGCTGCCAGCCTTTTGGCGATGACAAGGCGATAATAGTAGAGGACTAGACTGCGCAGGATATCCTCTCTAACCCAACACCCACGACCAAAATCTCAGGTTGAAAATCCCAGTACTTGGCCTCGTACTCTACAGTTACGTCCCGCCAATATTAGGGGGGACCTACTCAGAGTGTGATAAGCGTACTAAACCTCCCGTAAATCCAATCAAGTATGGCGACCCAAAACCCCATTCACGTCATTGGCGGTGGCCTGGCAGGCACAGAGGCCACCTGGCAGATTGCCCAGGCCGGTTTGCCGGTGGTGCTCCACGAGATGCGCCCCGTCAAAACTAGCCCAGCTCATCATTCTGAACATGTGGCTGAGCTGGTATGCAGCAATTCTTTTGGTGCACAGTCTAGCGATCGCGCTTCGGGCCTGCTCCACGAAGAACTGCGTCAGCTGGGGTCGTTGGTGATTCAAAAGGCAGACGAGCATGCGGTCCCTGCCGGTGGGGCATTGGCGGTGGACCGAGGCGTGTTTAGTCGCGATTTGACCGAAACCTTAGCCCAACATCCCTTAATCGAACTGCGTCGAGAAGAGGTCACCCAGATCCCCGCAGAGGGCATTACGGTGCTAACTACTGGCCCACTAACCAGTGCGACTCTAGCAGACGACCTACGTCGCTTCACGGGGCAGGACTACATGAGCTTCTTTGATGCCGCCAGCCCCATAGTGGTGGGCGAGTCTATTAATAAAGAAATTGCCTTTATGGCCTCTCGCTACGACCGGGGTGAGGCAGCTTATCTGAACTGCCCGATGAATCGGGAGCAGTATTGGGCCTTTTGGCAGGCTCTATGCGCAGCAGAACAGGCCGAGCTCAAGGACTTTGAGCGAGAAACCGCTAAGTTCTTTGAGGCCTGTTTGCCGATTGAAGAGATGGCCCGTCGGGGGGAAGACACCATGCGCTACGGCCCGCTGAAGCCGGTAGGGCTATTTGACAAACGCTTTGGGGCCTTTGACGCCCCGGAAAATAAAGATAAAAAGCCCTATGCGGTGGTTCAGCTCCGTCAAGAGGATAAAGGCGGTCAGCTATGGAACATGGTGGGCTTCCAAACCAACCTGCGCTGGGGTGACCAGAAGCGAGTGTTTCGCATGATTCCTGGCCTGGAAAACGCTGAGTTTGTGCGCATGGGCGTCATGCACCGCAACACCTTTATTAATTCACCAGAATTGATCAGCGCCGGACTGCAGTTCCATGAGCGGCCCATGCTACTGGCAGCAGGGCAACTCATCGGCAGTGAAGGCTACACGGCCGCGACCGCTGGGGGGTGGTTGGCAGGCACCAATGCGGCTCGGGTAGCCCTGGGGCGATCCCCACTGACGCTACCCACCACAATGATGATGGGCGCGCTGTTCGACTTTATTAGCTCAGCGGAGCCAAAGCATTTCCAGCCCATGCCACCGAACTTTGGCATTATCCCTGCACTGTCACAGCGGGTGCGGAACAAGCGAGAACGCTATGGGGTGTATCGGGATCGCGCCTTGGCCGATTTAAAGACCTGGGCCGCAGAACACGATATTGCGCTACAGCAGTCCCGTCTGCCCGTCGCCATCTAATGGCAATCGATCCAGCATTTATTCTGCTGTTTCTAGATGGGTTGGGGCTAGGAGCTGCCGGTCCTCAAAATCCACTGAGTCTACCTGGTACCACACCATTTTTAACGGCGTACTTGGGGCAGCCCCTGGTGAATGGGCTAGCGGTGCAGACTTCTACCCTACTGGCCAAGCCCATCGACGCCACTCTGGGCATACCAGGGCTGCCCCAAAGCGCCACCGGGCAAACCACCCTCTACACCGGCCAAAACGCCGCCCAGTTTCGCGGGCAGCACCAGTCTGGCTTTGCCAACGGCTCGCTGCGCCAACTCATCGAAGGCACAGGGCTGTTCAAACAGGTGTTGAACCTAGGAAAAAGGCCGACATTAGCCAATGTCTACTCTCCGGCCTATTTTGAAGCGATTGCCCAGCGAAGACGACGCTATTCGGTTTGCACCTTGTTGAACCTGACAGCAGGGCTCACCTTTCGCATGCCCTACGAGTATGAACAGGGACAAGCAGTGTACTGGGATATTACAGGGGAGCGCCTCAGCCGCTATGGCCTGCGTCGGGCAGAGATTTCTGTCATGGAAGCAGGACGGCGACTGTTAAATCTAAGTCAACGTCATGCAGTGACCTTATTGGAATGTTATTTGCCTGACGAAGCTGGACATGCTCAAGATTACAACCAAGCCCAGCGAAGTCTGTCGCGTATCGATCAGCTCATTGATCAGATTGTTGCTGGTCTCGCGCCAAATACAACGCTAATTGTCACCAGCGACCACGGCAACATTGAAGACCTGAGCACGCCGCGCCATACCTGTAACTCAGTGCCACTGCTCGCCTTTGGCCCAGAGGCCCCAGCCTTTGCTACAGTCACAAGCCTGGTGGAGATTACCCCCACGCTAGTGCGTGAGCTGCAACAGCCAAACCACTCGTAACAGAACAGCGTATGCTAAACGGTGCAGGTTGAACTGTACGAATTAAAAGTATATTTATGCCCTATGCCCATACTGTACTCCTCTCAAGATGCTGCCAAAGAGCCGTTTCTGGGCACCGTGAGAGCGTTGGTCAGGAGCTATCAAGCCTTTTCTGCCTATTCAGATGCATTCGTCCGGGAATATGGCCTTACCCCGGCCCAGTTTGATGTAATTGCCACCCTCGGGAACACCGCAGGTCTCAGCATGGGAGAGATTGGCGAGCAAACATTAATCACAAAAGGGACGCTCACAGGTATCGTAGACCGCCTAGAAAAGAAGGAACTGGTCAAGCGGACTGTGCCTCCAGAAAATCGCCGCAGCGTGGTTGTGGAACTGACAGAAACCGGCGATGAGCTCTTTGAGCAGGTCTTTCCAGCCCATATTGCCGACTTAAAACAGCGCATCTCAGCCCTAGAGCCCTCAGAGTTGGCCCTACTAGAGGTGCTAC
>JBCBOC010000594.1:0-3255 GCA_039821475.1 Cyanobacteria bacterium J06632_22
CCCGGCGGCAGGGTCCACGATCCAATATTCAGGAATGCCGCGCTGGGCATATTCGGCACGCTTTTCAACGTAGTCCCGCTTTCGAGAAGCTGCATCTGTATCGCTGCGAGAAACGACTTCAACCACCAGGCGAGGGGCTGGCTCCTCCCAACGCAGCAGCTTACCGTCCTTCAAAATGGCGGTAGCAGACGCCTCAGAGTGGACCACAAGGTCAGGCTGTCGAGCCGTAACTTGGTCTGAACTCACCTCGATTTGGTGCTGATTTGCCAGGCAGTAATGGGGAACCCCTAATTTGAGGAAGTAGCTAATTAAAAAGAGCGCAATCGTGTTGTTCAGTGGATTCTCAGTGGGCATTTCGACCAAAATTCCATACACAACCTCGTAGCGGGTTTCAGTGCCATCGTCGTAGGCCAGATACTCCGCCAAGGTCATGGGTTGAGTTGAGGGTTGAGCCGGGCGCTGCGATGGAGCGAGGGTCATAGGGCGGTGAGGTGGTGGGGCGGTGATGTGGTCAGCAGCTCTTTAATCCATAAATCATTGGGGCAATCCAGCCCCTAAGCCTGCTTTAGTGCCTATCATAACGTGGGCACTGGCTACGACTTTGTCACCACACCGTACAGCCCTTGCCCTATGCCACGAACCGTCTGCCAGTAGTAAACCAGGCCGAGAATGCAGGCGAATTGGATGGCGCTGAGACCGAGCAGCGGATGAAAGTCGGGTTTGATTGCATCCACAAATAGGCGAAAGGTAAGATAACCCACCATAAAGCGTCGGAACTGTTCACCAGTTTGAGGCGACGGCTGACCATCATCGGTATGTGGGATAGGTATTGAGCGGTGCCAAAAGTATAGGGTTAAGCCCAAAAGCGCCAGAAACAACACCTCATAAAGCTGCGTAGGGTGCCGTGCCAGACCGTCGCCAAAGTCAACGCCCCAAGGCAGTTGGGTGACGGTGCCATAGGTGCGGTCGCTAAGTCCCGTCAAAAAGCATCCGACTCGCCCAATCATCATCCCCAGCAGCAAAGACCACACAAACATATCGCCCGTAGACTGCCGTACTCCAATCAGCTTTTTGGTGATTTCTACCCCCGCAATGGCCCCCAGTAGCGCCCCCACCACCGTCTTGCCCTGGAGCAGCAGCAAGCCATATTGCAGCGGCGACTCCCAAGCCAAATACACATGCTGCAACATCACCAGCAGCTTTGCCCCCGCCAGCGCCCCCACCATACCGCCGACAATCACCGATGTTTGCTGACTGGCCAGTAATGATGACCGACGACTGCTACGCAAAGTCAACCGCAGCGCCACAGTGTAAGCCAAAGACTCAAACACAAAATGGGGGTGAATACGCCACGGCCCCAGAGAAATCCAAACCGGAAAGTCAATGCCAGAAATCATGACCGCATCTTAGCCGCAGGTCGACTGATCGGTGAAATTGATCGGTTGATTGGGAAAAGCTTTCAGCGGAAGGGGCGTGGGGAGGTCGTCACCCAGCGCAGCGCCCTCACAGACGCTATAGCTCTGACTGACGACGGCCCAATTCATATACACCACAACCCATGCAGGCGATGATGCCTAGACTGAGCGTCCAACTGCGGTCGAAGCTGTAATCCACTAGGTAGGTGCAGAGTACGCCTGCCACGACGAAGGGAAAGATGCTGAAAACAGAGGCGTAGAATTCGTTCTGCGATTCTCGGGCCTCGCGAGTGCGGTCAAACTCCTCTTGGGAGGTGTACATAAACCGTTCGGCAAAGTTGAACCAGCGGTTGAGCTGCTGCATAACCCATTCCCCAACCGGCGAAAAGCCTAGATACAGGGCCAGGGCCCACAGTAGCGATCCGGCAATGAAAGACTTGTCAATGGAAAACGGTAGCAGCGACAGAGGATTCCACATGTGCAGGATCGGGGCTTAAGCCTTAGAAAATTTTCTTTACACGTCTACACATCATACCAGCCTAATCTGAGACGAGCTTGAGACGGAAATCGGTAGCGCTGACTGCGGCAGACGGTCAAAATCGTATATATCTTGAGGCGGGATATTGAGGCGCCCGCCTCTCTCTAGCCAATCCTTAGGCCAATCCTCGAGCCAACACTTAAATCAACCTCCTGCTGCATCTGCCAATGTTAGATTCGTCCTTGGGCCGTCCTGTATACCCCGTTGGGGCCTATTCTCTGTCTGGACTGACCTGCTCCGAGGGGACTATCGGTGTCCCTGAGACCCTGCTTTCCCTTGACACGGTACAGGGATATTTACTGCAAATTGACCCCGCCACAGGCAACACAACCATTTTGAACCCCCGGCAGGTGAGTGACTTTCAGGGCGCTACGGGGTTGGCGGTCGGGCAGGGGCGACTCTGGCTCGCTCGGGAGCAGCAGGTCTGGGTGAGCGATCTGGCGACCGGGGGCACGGGCCATGATTGGGTCCTTAAGGCAGTCACGCATTTGCCCTACACCGTAGACGATGTGGCGGTGTGGGAGCAGACGCTATACGTGAGCTGCAAAAAAGCAGGTCGAATTTTTGTCTACGATGTCGACAGCGGAGAGCGCATCACGCAGTTTGCGCTGCCGGGGATTGGTGCGACAAAACTTTCGGTGACGGGGGATATCCTGTGGCTGTGCGATGAGATAGAGCAGACCGTGTACGCTCTGGACCGAGCTACTGGTGAGGTGTTGGTAAATGTGCTGACGCCCTACGCGTCGCCAACGGGGGTTTGGGCGGCGGCGGAGACGACCACCGCAGGGGGGGCAGTTTGGCTGACCTATGCCTTTGATGAACCCTATGTGCGCGATAACCCTAATCAGCCTGAGTTTCCCTTTGAGCTGACGTTTCGCGATCGCACTTTTCTGCACTGCATGCACTTCACCCGGCAGGACAAGGTGGCCCTCTCCACCGGGTATAAGGTTGAAATGATCTACGCCGAGGAGCTAGAGCCGCTGGATGACGTGGCGCTGAAAGACGCCCGCTGGCAGATGGCTTTCCCGGCCAACACGCCCCGTCAAAAACGGTTATCGGTCGAACCCATTGGTCGGCCCTTCAACACCATCCAAATCAACGATCAGGAGGTGGCCGAGTTCACCTTTGATGCTCTGGAGCCCAACGAACGTCACCTGTTTGGTTGGCGAGCCGTGTTGGAGGTCCGTGGTATTAAACATCAGCTGCTGCCCAGCCAAACAGGTGACGTTCGTTGGGCTCCAGAGCATCAAAGGTGAACTCGGCCACCTCCTGATCGTTGATTTGGATGGTGTTGAAGGGCCG
>JBCBOC010000133.1:0-7854 GCA_039821475.1 Cyanobacteria bacterium J06632_22
CTAACCGGATTTTGGGGCGAACAGGATGAGATTGTCAGCCAGTCAGAAGTGGCGGCCTGGCAGGTGCATGCCGCTCAGTCTTCGCTGGAAGCCATTGTAGGGGACCACTTCTTCCTGCACGATCCCCAGTTTCCTCAGCGACTGCTGCCCAGACTGGCGGATCTGGTGGACTGTTGAGGTTTGGGGCGTAGGGGGAACTAGCCTACTTGCCCCGCGACTTTAAGGGTACTTAGCTTTGTCGACTTTGCAGCCAACCCAGAGGCCGCGATCGCACTCCGACACCTTGCCAAATCAATATCCCCGGCATAAATCCTACGTCCCAGCCGATGCGCTATCCCTATCATCTCTGCCTGAGGCAACCAGGGCAGAACTACCCAATCCTGGGACTTAGACAGCATCTGCAACAGCTGCTCCAGCGTTTCTACCGTAAACTCGCCCTGCGGTACCACCACCACGCTGTCTATCTGGTCGATCAGCCAGTCATGGTCCCAATCGCTGCCGGTAACTGCGATCGCCAGCTTCGCAGGCGGCATCTGTTGCACAAAGTCCCGCGAGGCCGTATCCCCGCAAAACAGTAGGTGCTCTTGGCCAACCCGGTACCAGCCCGATTTCACATTGGGGACCTTGATGGGGTTAGCAATGGATTGGAGCGTCGGGCGCGGCTGGATTGCTGAAATCGCATTGGTCGAACCAGTACTCTCGTTGGCGTCCTGAGCGATGACTGTAACAATTTCTGGCTGTGCGGGCCGTTCTTCAATGGCGGCGGATTTGAGCTGTTTGCGCTGCTTAATAGTCGAGCGCAGCTCCTTCGCGGTAATTTTCTTACCCTTCTTAGCAGCTTCGATCACCTGCTCACGTAAATCGTCTGGTACTGACGGTGATGCCAGCTGATACAGCAGCGAAGTCGCAATGTCTACCTTTGCAAGATTTGCAAATCTATCGCCAAAGGTTTCATACACTTTGATGAAGTTATAGGCCGTGCGCTGGCTCCAGCCAAATTCGACCTTTAACCAGGTGAGAAACTGACCGTACTTGAGGCGCGATCGCACATCAGATAGCTTCTGCCCCACTTCCCAAATGTCCTGAGCCGAGCGGCGCAGACGCTCGCGGATTTCTCCCGTGCGCTGCTGAATAATAGATCGCTGGGTCGCCTCTAGGCTGTCGTAATCAAATAGAGCCGTGATCGACGCAGATTTTGAACTCCGGTTCATGGAAAAACTCTAGAAAAATTCTGTAGGACAATAAATAGCAACAAGAACTAGAAGTAGCGACAAGCCCCGACTTATCAACTATAACCTGATTGGAATTAAAAGAATCTGTCGAGTGCCCCTTTCTGTGACTTCTTGAGCTTGACTTTACGTAAGTGGCATGCATCTTTATCAAAGATGCTCAAAGTTACCTACAATTCAATGTTCCCGCTTTTCGCCATAGACTTCGGTTGATAAGATTAGGTTCGCCCCCAAGGCGGCGTAACGTCAGCTGTCGCTAGCGGACAGGGCTTCTGAGGATTTACAAATGTTGCGACGCATCCGCCTTGTTGGTCAGCCGCTGGGGCGCATCATTCAGTTTTATTGGGCTGCCGCTGCCCCTGAGCAGCGACGAACGGCTAGTGTTGGGCTAGCAGTTTTGATTGGGTTGTCAATTGTCAGCAGCGCTGTGCTGGTGGGGGAAAGCCTACAGCGTGGTGAATTTATCTCAGCCCTGGCAGCGCGGGACCCGGAACGGTTTCAGCAGTCGCTGATTTTGTTCATTGGCCTGCTGCTTTCGAGTGCCCTGCTGCTTTCGGCCAATGCCTATGTACGCGATCGGCTGGGGCTGCACTGGCGGCAATGGCTGACGCGGTACCTGCTGACCGACTACTTGGGGCAACGACGGTTTTACTGGCTGGCTGAGGAGCTGGTTGGCGAAATAGATAACCCTGATCAGCGCTTGTCTGAAGATATTAAGCAAGTGACCCAAACGTCAGCATTAGTTTTGACGATTTTGCTGGAATCGGTAACGCAGCTGATTGGGTTTATTGGGGTGCTGCTAGCGGTTTCCTGGATCTTGACGGGGTTTTTGGTGACTTATGCAGTGCTTGGAAGTGCAATTGCAACCCTCTTTTTTGGTGTTCGCCTCACCCGTATCAACGTCGAACAGCTCAAGCGCGAGGCCAGCTTTCGCTATGGCCTGATCGACATTCGCGAAAACTGTGAGTCAATTGCGTTTTACCAAGGGCAGACCTATGCCAAGCGAGACAGTCGGCAGCGCTTTCGAGGAGTGGTGCAAAACTTCAATCGCTTTATTCGCTGGCAGTTAGGTCTTGACTGTTTTCAAAACGGCTACCAGTTTCTTACGTTTATTATTCCTAGCCTGATTCTCGCGCCAAGAATTCTCTCAGGCGATTTAGAAGTGGGGGCAGTAGTTCAGTCCCAGGCCGCCTTTGACCGCATCTGGCTATCGCTGAGCCTGATTGTTGTTCAATTTGAGCACCTGACGCGTCTTGCCGCCAGCATCGAGCGTCTGAGTGAAATTATTCAGTCACTGGACGCATTGGAACAGATGCCGAGGACCATCCAACAGTGCTCCCAGGCGTCTGTAGCGGTTCAGAGACTGACGCTGCACACCTCTAGAGCCGATAGTACAGAGCAAACCCTAGTGAGCGATCTCTCGTTTAGTCTCAACCAAGGCGAAACGCTGCTGATAACGGGTCCTAGCGGTGTCGGTAAAAGTTCTCTGATTCGGGCAATTTCTGGCCTGTGGCGCACCGGAGGCGGCACGGTTTATCTGCCTGAAAGTGACACCCTGTTTTTGCCCCAGCAGCCCTATCTGGTTCTCGGTAGCCTGCGGCAACAGTTACTCTATCCCCGTGCAGATGCCAATCTTTCAGACCAGCATCTGCGAGATGCCCTAGAGCAGGTGCAGCTGGCTGACCTGACCGACTTAGAACAAATCGAAGACTGGTCTCAGCGCCTGTCTACTGGAGAGCAGCAGCGGTTGGCCTTTGCCCGATTGCTGCTGATTCAGCCAACCTATGCCTTTCTGGACGAGGCCACCAGTGCCGTATCAGTGGAGCAAGAACAGCATTTGTACAAACAACTTTCTCTCTCCGCAACGACTTATATTAGCGTCGGCCACCGTCCCAGCCTACTCGGGTTTCACCAGCAGGTACTCACACTGTTACCTAATCAGCGCTGGACGCTGCAGCCGGCCCAAGACTATCGCTTTGAGGTTAGCTATGCTTAGCTTACGTTCGGTACTGTTGCCCTACTGGTTCTCAAAAGAGAAGTGGGGAGCTTGGGGCCTGCTGCTGTTCTTAGTTGGCCTGCTGGTTATTCAAACCATCCTCAAGGTTGTTTTTATCGTCTATGGGGGAGAGCTAACCTCGGCGTTGGCGGCGCAGGATTCGGAGCGGTTTTGGCAGTCAGTAGGGATCTTTCTCGGCATTTTAGTGGTGGGTATCCCTTTTGCATCGTTTAGTGGCTATGTACGCGAAAAGCTAGGGCTATTCTGGCGTAATTGGTTGACCCATCGCTATCTAGACCAGTATCTGAGCGGTATTCGCTTCTATCAGCTACGGCTTTACAGCGTTTTAGACAACCCAGATCAGCGAATTGAAGAAGATATTCGTGTTCTCAGTCAGGAATCGCTCAGGTTCTTTGCGATATTTCTAGAATCTGGCCTGCAGCTAATTGGTTTTGCAGGGGTGCTATGGAACATTTCGAAGCCTCTGATGGCAGTTCTTCTAGTGTATTCGGCAGTAGGAAGTGCGATCGCCCTCTTTGGGTTTGGTCGTCCCCTAATTGGCATCAATGCCGAACAGCTCAAACGAGAGGCCGACTTTCGCTTTGACCTTGCTCGCATTCGAGAGAATACTGAAGCGATCGCCCTATATCGCGGTGAAGCGCGGGAGTTTTCGCGAAGTTGGCAACAGTTCCAACAGGTACTGAAAAACTTCTCTCGCCTAATTCGCTGGCAGCTGGGGCTCAATTTGTTTCAAAATCACTACCGCTATGCCACGTTTATAATTCCAGGTATCATTCTGGCCCCGCGAGTGTTGGCGGGTAATCTCGAAATTGGTGACGTGACACAGGCCGGAGTAGCATTTAACCTGATGCTCCAGGCTCTGGCTCTCGTGGTCCTGCAACTGCAGCCGCTGACCAATCTGGGTGCGAGTGTTCAGCGGCTGACCCAGCTAGAGCAGGCGTGTCGGGAGGACCGTAGGGTGGGCACCACCCTGCAAAGCCCCAGAGAGGAACCCACAAAAATCCAAGTCCAGTCAGGCGAGTCGCTGGCAATATCAAATCTGACGCTGACGACGCCTGATGCTGACAAGACACTGATTCGAGACCTGTCGTTGACGCTACCCGTAGGCAAAAGCTTGCTGATTGTGGGGCCAAGCGGGGCGGGTAAGAGCTCTTTGTTGAGAGCGATCGCGGGCCTGTGGCAAACTGGCAGCGGCATGATTACGCGCCCTGACTCGACAGCTTTTTTACCTCAGCGCCCCTATCTCCCACCGGGCACTCTCCGCCAGCAGCTTTCTTATCCTGACCTAGAGAGACCTATCGAAGACGCTCAGCTGAATAAGCTGATAGACGAACTAGGGCTAGGACATCTTTTGAATATGTCAACTCCAATGATGGCTTCAAGCCAGACTGAGCCAGCGCCTGAACCAGATCCGAGAATATCTTCAAAGTTATCTCTAGGCGAAAAGCAGCGCCTTGCCTTTGTTCGAGTTTATCTAAAGTCAGTTTCTTGTCTAATTTTGGATGAGGCGACAAGCGCCCTTGATCTAGATAATGAGGCAAAGCTATACCAATCGCTAAAGCAGTCTGGCATCACGATTATTAGTGTAGGGCATCGTCCTTCGCTAAGGCAGTATCACGACTACGAACTGACCTTGCGAACGAATGGCAGATGGGAACATGCACAGCTGCGGTAATGAATTCAATGTAGGTTAACGTTGATTATTCGGCCTGGTTCAAAGCCGGGTGACACTTTAGGCGAATGAACTCGTCAAGTTGCTCGTTGATATGTCCCTGTGAGCCCCTCCAATGAGCCCTTCGATGTCCGTAGCTGCCAGCCTGTCACCAGATGTTCGTAGGGATATCGGTCTTCAAGCACTTATGGGGACAACGCCCATCAGTCACCTGATCGAGCAACATCAGGTCAGTCGTAAGTTCGTTTACCAGCAAGGCGATAAGGCCCAGCAAGCGCTCGATGATTGGTTCACACCATCCCAAAAAGATGATGACGTTCTGTTCCATCTGCCAGTGACGAAGAACTGGATATTTCAGTTGATTCTAGGGTTGGTGCTGATTTGCCATAGCTCGTATCGCGGCGTGGTGGAATTACTGCGGGATCTCTTCGACCTGCCGCTGAGCGTAGGTACGGTTCACAATCGGATGCAAGCGACGGTGCAGAAAGCGGTCGAGATCAACGAATCACAAGACCTTTCTGGGGTTGCAGTAGGTCTCCACGATGAGATCTTTCATGCCGATAAGCCGGTGCTGGTGGGCATTGATGCCTCGTCCACCTATTGCTACCTCTTACAGAGCGTAGACCACCGCGATGGAGACACTTGGGGCTTTCACCTTCTAGACGTTATGGCGCAAGGCTTTGCTCCAGACTACACCATTGCTGATGGCGGCAGCGGGCTCAGAGCTGGCCAGCAGGCCGTGTTGCTGGATACGCCTTGTCATGGCGATGTCTTTCATATCCAGCAGCAGTTTGAGGCGGTTGCCAATAGCCTCGTTCGTCAAGCCCAAGGGGCTAGGACACAGTGGCTCAAGCTGACCGAGGAGATCGCCTTAACCAGCTTGAGTAAGCTTGTTGGTCAACGATTACTCAGCCAACAGTGGCTGGCCAAACAACAAGAGCGATCACTTATCCTGCTGTCTAAAGACGTCAAAACCCTGTTGCAATGGTTTTCCCATGATGTACTAGCCTTGGCCGGTCCCTCGTTAGCCGTTCGTCAGGAACTCTACGACTTCATTGAAGCAGAACTCAAACAGCGAGAGGATGAGCGCTATCCAGCCATTCGTAAACTCAGACGGGCACTGAAACGCCAGCGCGACCAACTGCTGGCGTTTGCGGGTGTTCTAGATCAGAAGCTGGCGGAGATTGCCAACGCCTTTGAGCTGCCGATGCAGGCCGTGCGAGATGTCTGCCTGCTGCATCGCAAACATCCGACATCCAACCCGTATTGGGAAAGATGGAACCAGTTGCACAGCAAGTTATCTGGCAAGTTCTATGGTGTCATGCAAGCAGTGAGTCAAGCCTTAGAGGAGACGCCAAGAGCCAGTTCTATGGTGGAGAATCTCAACTCGCGGTTACGCAATTACTTTTTCCTGCGGAAGAGCCTGGGTGACGGCTATTTGGGTCTCTTACAATTTTTCTTGAACCATCGCTCCTTCATGCGATCCATGAAGCCTGAACGAGTTGGAAAAAGCCCGAGACAATTATTGAACGGTGAGGCTCATCCCCATTGGCTGGAGTCGCTGGGATTTAAGCGATTCCAAAGGGCGTAGACGCTGACGAGATCATCCAGATAGTCATCAATGATGATGGCTTATTTTGCGCTGCGAGTGTTACCCAAAACTGGCCGTTTTTGAACCATGCCATAAGCCACACACCCTGCTATTGAATCCCGCTTTGGCCGACCCATACCTCAGCCGTTTCATAAAACTCGCCCCGCTGCTCCAAACTAAAGCCACCCAACAGCGCCGCTATCCACAGTTCAATCAATGGCATCTGCAGCTGCTGCTGTAACTCAATCAGTTTTTGGGGCCGGCCAATGCCTCTGGAGGAGAGTTGCTGAATCCAGTCCGATACATTTTCAGCATGGGATACCGCCAGAGCCTTTTGCTTCTCCTCTTCTTCAGTGAGGTCATCCAAGAAAGCCAAGACCGTCGCCTTATCCACCTCTCCGACCACCGAATCTTCATCCTCTAGCTGGCTATCTTGCTCTTTTAATGCGTAGGAAGGCCGCTTCACATGTTCGGAAAAATCTAGTTCCTGCGTCTGCCGGGTCAGCCCTCGCAGCCAGTCGCCGTCCATGACCGGCCCATCAGCATTATGAGCATCCTGCCAGTCCTCCCACAGCACATCCGCCTTCGCCTCACAGATCCCGGCCAGCTGATTAATCACCTCGCCACCCAACCGTAGCTGATCGCGCCAGGGCAAATCACGCATCACCCCTTCAAACTGCTGCCAAAGAATCCGCACATCCGCTTCTTCCGGCACAGCGGAGGCTTCCTCAAAGGCCAGGTCAAGGTCCAGCTCCAACTGTCGCACGTCAACCATCGGCTATCCCCTCAAACGAATCACTCAAGGGACAGCCTTTAATCGGACACTCAATCGGCTCTAATCGGATCTCATTGGAAAAGTGGGTAATGCCAAACCGGGCACGAAGATACGGCATCACCTTACCCTCGATATAGCGTTCCAGCTGACGTTTCCGGTAACCTGCACAGTGAATCGGGGCAACTTCCAGCACCTTGGAACCTTCTACGATGACTGAGGCAGCGATCGCATGCACTGGCGCATCCTTTCGCTTCTCACGCCAAATGTACAGATTCGCGTAAGGGGCAGATGTCCCATCAACCTCCAGTGACACTGTTTCGACCTCACCTTCAGCCACAGGCTTATCAGCCACAACGCTCTGCCGATAATGAGTCCGGCGCTTCTCGTTCAGCTTCTGCCGGTTCCGATAGTAAGACCGCTTGCTGGGACAGCGCTTATCTCGCCAACAGCCATCCCCTTCCTTCCCGTGTAACCGCTTGGCATCTGCGGAACTGAGCTTGGCACAGGCAACACATTGCTTGTTGATATGACGGGCCATCTTGGCTATTTACCCCTCTGTTGTCGATTCTC
>JBCBOC010000577.1:0-3317 GCA_039821475.1 Cyanobacteria bacterium J06632_22
ACTTTTGCCGCAGCCTGAGGGGCCAATGAATGCAATAACTTTATTGCGGGGGATGTCTAGGTAGACATCCTTAACGGCTAGGTTAGAACCGTAGTAAACAGAAACCTTTTCGGCTTTAAGGGCCATGTCAGTGACTGTTTGAGTAGCGTTTTGGACACGTATGTCTTGCATATTGAGTTACCGGAATGACGAGTAAAACGGTTCCTTTTCGAGAAATTGGACGGGAGTTGGGGCTAAAAAATCAAAACCGGGGCAAGACTAGAGATTAGTTTGCTGGAAACGGTTGCGGAGATAGATTGCGATCGCATTCATCATCAGCAACACCACCAGCAGCACGATAATGCCCGCAGCAGAAATGTGGTGAAACTCTTCCTGGGGGCGACCCACCCAGTTATAAATCTGAATTGGCAGCGCTGTAAATGGACTACGTAACCCCTCCACTGGGTTAAGGGGTGGCAGGAATGGAATAAACGTCGCCGCACCGATGGCAACCAGCGATGCTGTGTCGCCAATCGCTCGGGACAGTGCCAAAATTGTTCCCGTCAAAATACCCGGCAGTGCTGCGGGGAGCACATGACTCCACACCACCTGCCAGCGATTAGCCCCAAGGGCAAACCCAGCCAGTCGCATGCTGTTGGGCACCGTTCGTAGCGCTTCGCGGGTGGCAACAATGATGACCGGCAAAATCAACAACGATAGGGTCAAGCCCCCGGACAGTATGCTGCGCCCCCCGGTCAGGGGCTGCAAGACTCGTGTAAAGGCAGCCAGGCCCAGCAGGCCATAGATAATGGAGGGTACCCCAGCCAGGTTACTGATGTTGATTTCAACCAGGCGAGTAAACCAGTTGTCCTCTGAAAATTCTTCTAGATAAACACCCGCACCCACCCCAATGGGGAAAGACACTAAAATGACCACTCCCATAATCCAGAGGGTCCCTACCAGCGCAGCCTTAATGCCTGCCTGCTCTGGCCGACGGGAAGGAAAGCTGTTAATAAAATCTATCCAGCCACTGAAACTCCGCAGGCCTTGACCATCGGGGTTGACTAACCCATCCATTAAGACGGTGAGCAGCAGCCATGCCAGGACCACAACTGCCGTTAGGGTTGCACCCCAGGCCGCAAACTTAAAAATTCGGTCAACATTATATCGACCCGACAGATTTTGGTGAAAATTTGATCCTTTTGCTTCGCTCTGCACCGCAGTGCGCTCTTGCAGCTCCATATTCCTTACTCCAGTTTCGGATTCTACTCCAGTTTCGGGTTCCCAGTTTTGGGCTCTATCGGATGTTGGACTTAGTCATACTTCTGGCGGAAACGGCGCACAAACCAGAAGCTAAAGATATTGAGCGCTAGCGTCATCACAAACAGCGTGGTGCCGACAGCGTATATGGTCAGGTACTCAATCGTGCCGTAGGGCGCATCACCCTTAGTAATCTGCACGATAAAAGCGGTCATGGTCATAACTGGGACAAAGGGATTGAATCCCAGCGTTGGGTTTGCACCCGCTGCTAGGGTCACAATCATTGTCTCACCAACCGCCCGAGAGACCGCCAGAATAACGGACGCTACAATACCAGACAGCGCCGCAGGCAAAACTACTGAAACCACTGTTTCGCGCTTGGTCGCGCCAATTGCGTATGCTCCGTCTCTGAGACTACGGGGCACCGAGTAGATGGCGTCTTCGCTCAGCGAAGCAATCATCGGCGTGATCATAATGCCCATGACGATGCCCGCACTCAGTGCGTTGAAGCCCTGCAACCCTGGCAGAAAAGATTGCAAAAAGGGCGTCACAGTCAGCAGGGCAAAGTACCCGTAGACGACAGTAGGAATGCCGGACAGTATCTCTAGAACCGGCTTGAGAATTTTACGCACACCGGGGCTGGCATATTCGCTTAGGCAGATGGCGCATAGGAGTCCAAGCGGTAGCGCAACTAAGATGGAAATGACCGCAATCATCACTGTCGCACTGATCAGCACAAAGATGCCGAACTCTTTACTCGCAAAGAGTGGCGTCCACTTGGTATCAGTGAAGAAGTCAAAGACGGTTGAGTTTTCGTAGCTACCCAGTTCTTGAAAGAAAGAAATCGCTTCGAAAATTAGCGTTGCGATGATGCCCAGCGTCGTCACGATGGAAATCGCTGCAAATGCACCCGTAATGACCTTGATAATCAGTTGAATGAGTTTGGCCCGGTCACGGTTGGGTTTCCATGGACCTTGGGCCATATCCAAGGGAGCTTCAGCCGTCATCGTAGGGGTCCTCATTGGAGTAATTGAGCGCAGGTGTTAAGGCTAGCTGCAGCTTACACACCCGGAAAAGCCCGAGCTGAAGGCAAGTTATGCCTTCAGCTCGGGCTTTTAACTAGACAGTCTTATTCGGGATCTTTGCCCAGCTTGCCTTCGGAAACGCGTGCTTTGGACTCAGCCAGAACATCCTCGGGGAAAGGAATGTAACCTGCTTCGCCAATGAGCGCAGCGTTAGCGGCATCAAGCTTGTAGTCGACAAATGCTGCAACCTGAGGCTTGGTGTCGTAGGCTTCCTTCTTCACGTAGAAGAACAGCGGGCGGGACATAGGGTTATAAGATCCATCAGCAATGGCTTCAAAGGTCGGCTCAATGCAAGTACCGTCTTCGTTCTCGATGGCAATAGCCTTGAGAGAATCTTGGTTCTCTTCATAGTAAGCATAGCCGAAGTAGCCCAGGCCACCAGCATCGCCCTGTACACCCTGAACGATGACGTTGTCGTCTTCGCTAGCGGTGTAGTCGCCGCGGCTTGCGCCTTCTTCGCCGTTCACTTCGTCAGTGAAGTAATCGAATGTACCAGAGTCAGTACCTGGGCCATACAGGCTCAGGGGCTGATCGGGGAAGCTGGCGTCAACCTGGCTCCAGTTGTCAACACTGCCCTCAGAATCAGGAGACCACATGGTCGTTAGCTGGTCTACGGTCAGACACTGAGCCCAATCGTTATCGGGGTTAGCGACCACAGTGATGCCGTCATAGGCAACGGGTACTTCGATAAACTCGATGCCAGCTGCTTCGCAAGTTTCGATTTCTTCGTCTTTGATCTGACGAGACGCATTGGAGATATCAGTCTCACCTGCGCAGAACTTCTTGAAGCCGCCGCCAGAACCGGAAACGCCGACAGTTACCCGAGAACCAGGGTTAGCCAGCATAAACTCTTCAGCCATCGCTTCGGAGATGGGGAAGACCGTACTGGAACCGTCAATTAGGATGTCGCCTTCGATGCCAGCGCCGTCGCTAGCTGCAACATCACCTTCTGCAGGCGCATCGGTCGTCGTCGTGCCGCCACCGCAGGCAGCC
>JBCBOC010000382.1:0-4717 GCA_039821475.1 Cyanobacteria bacterium J06632_22
CGCTTGCAGGCTGGCTTTCTGATAAACACTCGGCATCAGGCACACCAGGCTATACACTAGCCCTTGGGCGTGTTTGAGGATGGTTGGCATAAACCGTCTTTCTTTTTGGTTACGCCCTTTCTCCCCTTTTTTGACAGCTACCGCAACCCTCAATCAAAAAGGTGCAAGATCTCAGCCCTGCTAATCATCAAGAAAGTACTGAGCCTCAATAGCAAAACGATACCGCCTCAGTCACCTGTGCGCGGATCTGCGATGAAAATGTTCAGAATAGCAATGGGGATGTTGTATCAGGAGTTGTTGGGTTATGTCACGTCAGCGGTTGCGATCGCGCTTTTTGCGTAACGCTCAAATTCGGCTGTATAACTTGAGGTCGCTGGGGCCTGAGCTAGATCTGGGCAGTGTCCTGACCGTTCCTGGCTATGAACAGGCGGTGCAGCAATTCGAAAGCAAGATTGAGACTTACAACCGCATGCTGGCCGCCGTAGACGGTCTACGGAGTGAGATTCGCTCTGATGAAGCCGAGTTGCGGGATCTGTATGAGCGGGTGCTGCTGGCGGTAGGTGCGCGTTATGGCAAAGACAGCACCGAGTACAAGAAGGCGGGTGGCGTGCGAAAAAGTGAGCGCAAGCGGTCTGTGGCGAGTGCAAAGAAAGGGGAAGCGGACTCGGTAGAGACAATGGTAGGAGCTGTTGAGCAGTCTTCTCCGCTGCTCCCCTAAGTGAGGCGGTGATGGGGCCGTTAATGTAAGTAGGATGGCCTAATCAAAGGCAAGATGCCAAGAATAGGACCTTAAGAGCGAGGCGTCAGAATACAGAAGGATTCTGACGCCTAAATTCTGTCTCCTCATCACACTGCCATGTATCAGATTGGGAGATTCAGCGTTACCTCAAGTTCTTTTAGCAGCGATTCTATTGCGCTCATCGCGTTACTCGGGACAGTTGTTACTGGCACTGAAGTTCCTTATTCTGGAGCCCCTCGATGCATAGGGTGGATGCTGTATCAGAGCACAGCCGTGCCTTAAGCCGGGGGCCAAAATGCGGTGGTGAGTGAGGACTCCAAACTAGGGGCTACCTCAAGAATGCCGTACTCCGCAAAACGTTCTGCCATACGAAGCCATCGGTCAGGATCGATAGTGCCCAGCGCCTCCGGTTCAATGCCCAGCAGCATGTAGTCGGCCACCAACGCCAAGGAATTGGTTTGATAGGATAAATCTTCGTATTTACTGCCCGGCTCAACATAGTGGTCAACTACTTGCGCCGCCGCCGCAGGAATGTCTGCTAACGTCATCGACCACCCCGCAAAGGTCGCCTTCAAAAATTGGCTAATCTGTTCTGGTGCAGTTTCGATCAGCTCATCGTGGGCTACAATCACCTGGGCATAAGCTTCATAGCCGTAGTCCGACAGATTTAGCACGTCAGGCGCAATGCCGTAGGCCTCTGCAAAACCCACGGGCTCATCCACGGCATAACACTGGATCGCCGCCAGTTCTCCAGACAAAAGCTTCTCGTACTTATTCTCGTAGGGAATTTCGATGACCTCAATTTCTCCAGGGGCAAAGCCACTGACACCCTGTACCAACTCCATCACTGCCAGACCATCAACATGAACACCCACCGATTGCCCCCGCAGGTCTTCAATCGAAGTCACAGCTGTCTCGGGCAAGGTCATCAACGCGAGTGGCGAGGCCTGAAACATAGTCGCCACCGCCTTAATGGGGGCGCCCGCCGCCTGGGCCGCCAAAATGAGATTTTGTTCAGCGCAGCCCATCACCTGCGGATTGGCGGCCACTACCTCAGGAACAACAATTCCCGACTCCCATGGCAGTAGTTCAACAGATAGCGCTGCGTCTTCATACAGTCCCATGCCATCAGACAACAGCAGCCCTGCAAACTGCACATTGAACTTCCAATCGAGCTGCATTGTTAAAGTATGACTGTGGCCCCCATGCCCTGCCGCCTGGACAGTCCGGGTGCAGTGCAATAGAGGGGCTGCCGCTAACCCCAAACCGGCGGTACGCAGCAGATGACGACGAGAAAACAAACGCTGGGGCGAGGACGGAGTGAGTCTCATGGGGGAATTGGGAGAAACTGAGTAGCGGGAAAAAGTAACCTATTTGTACTATGATTTGCTGAAAAGATGCGGTATAAAATGTTGCCTTAACCACTATTGCCTTAACCACTATTGATTTAAGTAAGTGGGTCAAATTATTTGGGTCATAGAATGCTGTATGTCATTCCGTTCGCGCCAGCGGCTCCTGTGGAGCAACGGAGTCGAGAAATCTCCCGATATATGACGCTTTTGCTGAGATGCTAAAGCCCTTTGGGCATGGCTTCGCTTACCGACAAATTATGCCGCTGGCGTCGCTTCGCAAACAGCATGACATCGGTCTTCTAATTGATTAGGCCACGGTACTGAACCGACATCCCAATATTTTTTGACCCACCAAAATCGTGACTAACGCCCCTGATTGTTGCCCCTCAGTTAATAACGCGCCCTACCGGCAACAGTAGAACGCGCTGACATCGTTTGTTCTGGTGCGGAGCTTATCGCTAAGGGAATTGCTGAAAAGATCCCCACCAGAGCATTACGCCGTATTCACCAGGTTTAGGCCTGAGGCTTAGGTCTGGCGCTGTGGCCGGCGCCCGAATCCCAGTAAACCCACTGCAGCAAGTCCAACTAAAGCCCCAGGCTCCGGCACTGCAGCCCCCGTCTTTGATGACTTGAATATCAATCCAATCGGTCGTCTGAGTGCCTCTACTGCACTGGCAACGACTGTCCGCTGCCCCGAGGCCGGATCAAATTTGAGCAGTGCTCCTAGATTGGTCACGCCGTCAACTTCTGTCGCAAAATCAAATCCCACCGAGTACAGGTCATCATCGGGACCAAAAGCTAAGCTACCAATGAAGTTGCTACTGGGTAAGGTTTGCGTGTAATTGGTGTCATAGACCGCTTTCTCGACACCAGAGTTAAAGTCGTAGCGGCGTAGCCCATTGGCAAAGTCGCTCACGTACAGGTCGCCGTCCTCGGGGCCAACGGCAAGCCCCAAAAAGCTCACAAACCCGAAACTGCTCGGGAACGGTTCCGGCTGTGGGACAAACACTTCACCTGTACCTGTGGCGATGTCGTATTTCAACACCTGGCTCTCAAACAAGAATTCAATGCCGCCTGCATCGTCAGCTACGCTGCCTTGAGTCGTCACATACAATGCACCATCGGGTCCAAACAGCAGCCCATTCGGGCCGTTAAGAAGACCGTCTTGGGTGCCATTGCCAGCAGCAAATACATCGACAAATGCCCCTGTTTTCCCGTCATAGCGCAAAATCTCATCGGAGCGAAAGCTACTAACGTACAGCAACTCGTCGGGACCAAAGGCCAGCCCGTAGGGGCGCAGCAACCCGCCCCCGGTCGCAAATCTATCGATCAGCTGACCAGAATGACCGTCAAATCGATAAATCGCCGAATTATCCAGGGTGGTGCCACTGCTAATGTAGAGATCACCGCCAGGGCCGTATACCAAAGTATCTGGGCTTTCAAAGCCCTCAAAGGGAGAGATAAACTCACCCAAAACGGCACCTGTTGTTTCGTCGATCTCGACAATGTTATTCCCTTCGGTATTGCCGACCAGTAGAGCGGCTTGAACAGGCTGCGTAGCAAAAGAGAGCAAGACAGTCAGTGACGATAGACCAAGAACTGAGGAAAGTTTCATAGAACACGGTAGATAAACGCTGCTGTTGACCAGCAAGACCCAAAGTTTCTCAAAATTAGGGCGTCTCTACCGCCTTTGAAGATACAAATCGTCGATCAAGTGATGGATTTATGAACAGTCAAACCGTTAAGGTTTACAGCGGTCTGGTACGATTCCCCCAGAAAACTCCCAAATTGATACCTCTGATACAAAAACCTCAAGGTATTTTCTCGATGCTAGACGGAGAGGCCAGGCAACAGAGTAAGTAGCGATCTACTGGATCGCCTGACGTGCCGCTAGTCTCTTGTTTTTTTAGTGAGCTGCTGGGAGTTCCCACCATGGGTAGTCGTAAACGCCTTTACCTTTCTCGCCGCCAAGTGATCCGTGGCTTGTTGGCCGCAACTGCATTCGGCTCGGCAGTCACACTCAAGGCCTGTACCAGCGCCACCGAGCCTGCCACAGATGACGCCAGTGCTGACGCAGAAGCGCCCGCAGAGGGAGGCGAAGAAGTCGTAGTCGGCTTTATTTATGTCGGGCCTAAGGACGATTTCGGCTACAACCAGGCCCATGCAGAAGGGGCTCAGGCCATGGCGGCTGTGTCGGGCATCAAAATTATTGAGGAGGCCAGCGTCCCCGAGACGTCGGCTGTGCTCGAGACCATGCGTAGCATGATCGAGATTGATGGTGCCAAGGTGCTGTTTCCCACCTCCTTTGGCTACTTTGACCCATATATTCTAGAACTGGCAGAAGAGTTTCCTGACGTCCAATTTTTCCATGCTGGCGGCCTCTACCAGGAGGGCGTGCATCCCAGCAATGTCGGTAGCTATTTTGGCTATATTGACGAAGCGCAATACATTGCCGGGGTTGTTGCGGGTCACATGAGTAAGAGTGGCAAGCTAGGCTTTGTGGCCGCTAAGCCTATTCCTCAGGTATTGCGCAATATCAACAGCTTTACCCTAGGGGCAAAGTCCATCAATCCGGACATCACGACCCAGGTTATCTTTACCGGCGATTGGGCACTGCCTGTGAAAG
>JBCBOC010000778.1:0-2144 GCA_039821475.1 Cyanobacteria bacterium J06632_22
ACCGATCAAAAAAGTCCGCCCGCATCGTCGCCACTACCCGCAGCCGCGAGTCGGTTTCTTGTGCCAAATTCACTAGCAATTGCAAAAACCGTTCCCGCTGGTCCTCCTGCTCCGCTGGGCAAACCGTAAAAATCTCCTCAAACTGGTCAATCACCAGCAACAGTCGCTGCTCCCCCGGCAGCAGCTCCACCGCCCTAGGCAAACTGCCCTCAGCCACGGCCAGCGCCACCTGAGCCTTTACCCCATCCTGCGGACAAGCCTGCGTCAACACTCGGCTAATCTCATTCACCGGGTCTATGGGTGAATCCCCCGGCTTAATCGCAGGCAATACCGTCCACTGGTCCGCCTGCGCTAGCCTTACCATTACCCCTGCCCGCACCACCGACGACTTACCACTGCCCGACACCCCAATCACCGGCACAAAGGGGGTTTCGTATAGTTTCTGCAATATCTCCTGCGCCGCCGCATCCCGACCAAAGAAAAACTGGGCCGTATCTTGGGTAAATGGGCTCAATCCCTGATAGGGGTTCTCTTCTCGAACGGTGACAACAGTATCTTCCTGCAGGCGCTGCACCCCGGGGACCAGCAAAATACTGTTGCCAGAGGTGTGAAACAACGGTCGCTGCCGCCGCTGCACTTGCTGGCGAAAGGCTTGGTCAATAGATTGCTGCAGATCAAAACTGGTGATATCTGACGCCGTCGCAGTCAGGCTCCGCCACAGCACCTGGGTCAGCTCGCTGTAGGGCACCTTTCCACCCCCTTCGTAGGCCAGCCCATGATCCTGCGACGCTGCAATAAAGCAGCGATCCCTGGCCTGCCCCTGCTCCCCCGGATTCCCCTCCTCAAAGTTCAGCAGCTCACCTGCGTGACAGCAGTCTAGCCACACCACCTGAGCCGCAATTTCACTATCTAACAGCAGGTCCCGCAGCCACTTCAGCGACAGCCCCCACAGCCCCTCGTCCGGGTTCACATCACTCGCCGCCAAGTAGCCTTCTGTCCGTCGTCGCCCTGCTTTCCGTACCCCATGCCCCGAAAAGTACAGCAGCGCCGCATCGGGTTTGTTTCGCTTCGTATGGGGGTAAAACAAATCCTCAATTGCCGCCTCCAGGTCCTGAAGGCTCAGCGGCGTTTTGGTACTCACCCGCTGCTTGCCGCTTCTCGTCTCCGCCTCCGGCAAGCGCGTTACATGCCAAACCCCTTGAGCCTCTAGCCGCTGGGCCATCAGCTCAGCATCGTTGGCTGGGGCCTGTAGCTGGGGTAGGTGGTCATAGGGGTTAACCCCAACAACTAACGCCTCACGCATCATAAACGGTCTGTTTCAGGAGCAATGGCCCTAATATAGTCTAGACTTCGCGACATCGGGCTACTCGGAGCATAACGGTTAAAACCCTTAAAATTCAGCCCAATAGACTACCCCCAGCCCTAAAATTTCAGACAGCTTTTCTCCCACCTGTCAGCACCCATGGGCCAGATCAAACCCTTCCGACTCGATGACGACACCATCATTTACGTCCAAACCAACGGCGACATCGACAGCGCCGACCTTGCCCAGTCCCTAGAGCCCACCCCAGAAACCGACGAGCCCGAAGACGACCTACAGCTGCCCGGCACCGACGAACCCGGGGCCGCGCCCGAGGGCCGTCGCCGCACCAGTAAGGGCTTTATTCCCAACCGTCACGGCGTTACCGACACAGGCGCTCCCGTAACGCGCACCACCATGCCCTCCCCTGCCCAGCGCGTGGGCACCCTAGTCAAAACCTACACCAGCCACGTCATCCAAGACCTGCGCAATGCCGCCCTCACCGAAGTCCAAGTCGAAAAAGTCACCCTCGAATTTGGCATTGGGCTAGACACCACCCTGCAAATCCCCTACATCGCCTCAAACTCTATGGCATGCAGCGTCAAGGTGGGCATTGAATGCAAACTAACATCGCCCCAGGTCTCCGATACTGGCGAGGTCCAGGGTCAATAACAAATTTCCAATAACAAATTTACAGCACCGTTAAACGCTCTTCTACAAATAGTAAGGAGGTGCGCTCAATTATTTATGGGATCGGCTACGTCATCAGGAGATAGAAGATAGAAGTCATAAGCCTCCTGTATTCTGCCTCCTACCTCCTAATGCTGAACGCTCTGAGTCTGAC
>JBCBOC010000712.1:0-2555 GCA_039821475.1 Cyanobacteria bacterium J06632_22
GGAGCATATGCTCCCCCTGGGCTCTCGCCTGGCTGAATGTTACGTGACTGTCGCTTGTTGGTATTCCTTGGCGCTGGCCTGAATATAGCTCTACAACACAGCAATGAGTCTACCTCTCCTTCAGCTGTTATACGTCGGCAACCACCTGTAGCTGATGAGCCATCAGGGTGGGTGCCCCCAGCAGGTTTGCTAATGCTTGGGCGGCTTGGGGGCCAGGCCCATCTAGATCAACGCTGAGAAGGCCGTTGGTGTAGAGGAATTCGACCGAACCCTGGCTAAATCGTCCATTCCCTAGGTCTGTTATCTCGGCCCCCTCAACGAGACCAAAGCCCTGTGCAGACAATAGAATCCTGTCATCGACCCCGAAATCGGTAATCGTATCAACTGCATCGCTAGGCGCGCGGAAGCCAAAACCATCGTAGCCACTACCACCGGTGAGCGTATCGGTACCGCCCAGTCCCCACAGGTTGTTGGCACCGGCGTTACCCACTAAGGTGTCATCATCAGCACTGCCCATGACGGTTAGGAGTGGGTTGGCTATAGTTTCAGTGATGATTTGTTCTGTGGATGGGTCAAAATACACAAGGGCATTGCCAAGCTGTAGCTGAGTTTCTAGGCCTGTCCCTGTAACCGTAGCGGTCGGCGGTTGACCCGTCCCTATGACCATGGCCACCCAAATATCGGCGTCGCTAGCTGTCGTTTCTATTTTTAGAGGGCTATCAGCCACATTGGGATCTGCCAACGAAACTGTGGCCTCTGACGGATTTAGGATCCATAGCTTGAGATAGCTATTCTGCTGGCCCAGTAATAAAACCGTTGTTAGGCCGGCTTCTTGGGCAGTAGTCACGGCGGTGACTCCGCCTTGGTCTTGAGATGTGCCCAAGCTCGCTTGCCAGGTGTAAGTCAGTGACTCGATATTTTCTATCCGGTCCAGGGTTGCCATTAGGGCGCTGCCGACATTCCCTGAGAAGTCGACGAGTAGGTGACGTTCTGCCGAATCTACCCCTAAACGCTGGTATATTTCTCCGCCGTCGATCATGGCATAGCCGCCTGTTGGGCGAGACTCAAAAAACGAACCCGCCTTGTTAGCGGTATATTTGTCGTCTCCAGCTTGCCCCTCAATTAGTAGCTTTGTTCGGTATTTTGGATCTCCCCCTCCCCCTCGCGGTCCACCAAAGAAATAGGTGTCATAGCCCCCCAGTCTTAGGGCAAACGCATCTGGCAGAACATGGGCGTAGCGATGATGTTCAAAGTGGCCCAGCATCGCTACGCGGACATCATTTAGGTCTTGCCAGCGATTACGGAAAAAATAGCCGCCTTTGTCGCTGTCCTCTACGCTAAGGGGCAAGACGCCGTTTGGATTTTCCGCAACACTATCAGTTGGATAATAGAGCAGCGACCACACCGTACCCGCGCGCCGTTGATCAAACTTGGCGTCAGGACTGGCCGAATTATTAATGCCTCGATAGGCATCGTAGACGTACTGGTAATAAGGCAAGTCTGCAGTTGGCACTGTGTCGAGTAGCAGGCTTGTCCAACCTTCTGGATCAAACCCAATCCAACTCGAGCCCGTTTGTAAGGCTGTCTGCTCTGCATCCCATGCCCCTAGATAAGTTGGCAATTGCCAAAAATCAATGTCTGTAAAGGTGTCAAAGACGTCGGTCGGGGTGCCGTCATCCACAAATTCTGACAGCCCGGTCTGTCTAAGGGCATAAATGGCAGGCACAAGAAAACCCCCGCCGTAGGAAATGTACCCAATCCCCTCTTGGGACAAGCCAATATCGCCGTAGTTCGTTTTAAGGTGTTCATTTAACCAGAATCGTAAATTGTCAAAGCGATTAGCTCGGTTGCCTTCCTCAGACACCGCGAGCATCATGACGGTTTCCGCACCGCGAGAAACGGCTACCCAATTCGATCCGTAACCGCCGCCGCTGCTTAAATTAGGATGGCCATAGCTGGGCCAGGCATCTAGTGCTTCAATAATTTTTCCATAGATGTATTGCTGCTGTTGAGATGTCCACCCGGAGAAAGCCCAGTCGTAGGCCAAGGCTAACCCCATTCCTGTTGCTGCGCGGGCTAGGCCATAGCCTTGATTCGGGAGACGAAGATCCGGATCGGGATCATCGTACATTTGTTGTAACGCGCTGTAAGCTGCCTGGGCATATTGTTCATCGTCCGTTAATCGATAGAGAAAGGCGGCTTCTCTGGATAGCCAGGCTCGTGCATAGTTCCAGTTATTGTCGCTGAGGTTTTCGTCATAGATCTGCCAGCCTGTATCACCCAGAGCAACAGCCTGGTCAACTCGCTGCTTTAGGGCAGCATAGGCTTGGGCATGGTGCGAATCAGTTACTTGAATAGCATCACGAACCGCCTGTAGCTCACTCTCGGTAAAGAATAGTGATCGTTCTACTGTGTCGTTATCAACGATAGTTAACGTGGCCTGGGTCTGCCCCCCTAGGACAGCACTGTCTCCACTGAGTTGTAAATTAACCGTCTCGTTTGGCTCATCATCTGAGTCTTCAAGAATAGGTATCTCAATCGTTTGAGTACCGGCC
>JBCBOC010000141.1:0-7671 GCA_039821475.1 Cyanobacteria bacterium J06632_22
ATGCCGATGTGACGCTCAGCGTTTTCAATTTCGACAATGGCGTCGTCCACCAGGTTGCCCACCGCCAGGGTGAGGGCCAGTAGCGACATGCTATTGAGCGTGTAGCCCAGGTACTGAATGACGATAAAGGTGGGGATGATGGATAGGGGCAGCGCAGTGGCCGTGATCAGCGACGTGCGCCAGTTGCGCAGAAACAGGCTGACCACAACAACCGCGAGGATAGACCCGATAATCAGGGCATCAATGGACGCCTGGTAGGAGTCGCGAATGTCGGTGGCGCGGGTGAAGATCAGCTGGAAGTTGACGTCGTCGAGTTCCGATTCTAGGGTTGCGATCGCATCTCTCACCCCTTCTTCTACGCTCACCAACAGGCTACCGCTGCTGCGCAGTACCGAAAACGACACCACCGCCTGGTTATTGACATAGGCGGACTGGCTCAATTCTTTAAAGTCATCCCGCACCGTGCCTAAGGTACTTAAGGGCACGCTCCCACCACTGGGGAGGACAATGCCCAGGTTTTGTAGCGCCTCTACCGTCTCAGCACTGCCCAAGGTCCGAATGCCCTGCTCCTGACCCGCGATTTCGCCTTGGCCCCCCGGCAGGTTGATATTAAAGCTGCGGATTTGGTTGTTGACCTGAGTCGCGGTAATGCCCAGGGCATTGAGCTGGTTGGGATCTAGGTCCACCCGAATTTCTCGATCAAAGCCGCCGGAACGGCGCACCTGGGACACCCCCGACACAGACAGCAAATCTGGAGCAATAGTACGGTCGACCAGGTCGCTCAGCGCCTCAACCGAGAGGGTATCGGAGCTGACGGCATAGGTAAGAATGGCCCCGCCTTCAAACCGCAGGCGACGAACCTGTGGCTCTTGGGCGTCTTGCGGCAGGTCCTGCCGGACCCGAGTAATGGCATCGCGCACATCGTTGGTGGCCTGCTCGGTGTCAATGCCCAGCTCAAAGCTGATGACGGTGGTCGAGCTGCCATCGGTCACGGTGGAGTTAATTTCGTCGATGTTGCCCAGGCCCGCCACGGCGTCTTCGACCTTTTTGGTCACCTGGGTTTCCAGCTCTTCGGGGCCAGCGCCCAGCTGGCTCACCTCTACCAAGACGGTGGGAATGTCGATATTGGGGTTGGCATCGATGCCGATCTGCCCAAAGGAAATTATCCCCGCAAAGGTGAGCACCAAAAACAGCACCAGCGTGGGGACTGGGCGACGAATAGACCAGGCCGAAATATTAAAATTCATAGTCCCTAATTCACAGCCCCTCAACCACAGTGACGGTATCGCCGCTTTGCAAATAGCTCGCTCCTTCGACCACGACGGTGTCGTCAGAGGTTAAACCTGCACTAATTTCTACCCGAGCAGGCTGATTGCCCTCGGCAGACATGCGTTTCCCCACTTCGACCGTGATGGCCTGGACCGTATTGTCTGAGTCCACGGTGTAGACCACAAAGCTGTCGTCGGACTGGGGCACCAGGGCATCAGCCGGGATGACCACGGCCTCAACTTCATCGGTCACGATATTGGCCTGCAGGAACATGCCCGTGCGCAACCGCTCACCGCTGGACAGACTAATGTTGACCGTGGCCTGGCGGGTCTGGGGGTCCACTAATGGATCAATGTCGCGGACGCTGCCCTGGAGGGTCAGGGTGCTATCGGCAGCGGAAGTGATGTCCACCGGCGCGCCCACCGAAACTTGAGCGAGCTGAGCCTGAGGGAGCGCCACCTGTAGCTCTAGCAGATCATCCTGAATGAGCGTAAACAGCGACGTACCGGTTGAGGTGGTATCGCCAATGGTGGCAGTGCGCTCAGCGATGGTGCCATTGGCCGGGGCCCGAACCACCGTTTGAGACTGCCGGACCTGGAGTCGGTCGATATCGGCCTGACGGCTGGCCACAGTTGCCTCAGCACTTTGGATATTGGCCACGGCCACGGCTCGGTCTTCCCGTGCCGTCACAACCTGCGTCCGCCGCGAGGTGAGCTGTTCCTGGCTAATGGCTCCCCGATCAAACAGGTTCTGATAATTTTGAAAGGCTTCTTCAGCCTCCGCCAGACGCGCCTCTGCCTGGCCCAGGCCGGCTTGCCGCTGCACCACCTGAGCCTCCGCTTGGGCTAAGTTGGCCCGCGCCTCCTGAATCTCAGCCTGGAGCACCGTGTCGTCCAACACGGCTAACACCTGCCCCTGACCCACCCGATCGCCCTGTCGCACCCGCAGGTCTAGCACCTGCAAACCACTGGCCTGGGGCTTGACCTGCAACAGGTCAAAGGGCTGTACCGTGCCCGTTGCCGTCAGCGTGCGGTTAACCGTAGCAGACTGGGCACGCTGAACCGTCACAGCGGCAACAGCCTGGGTCGGCGCCTCGGTTGGGGCCTCCGACTCGGCGGGCGGTTGAGGGGCAAATCGTCCACCCACAAAGGCTACAGCTAGCCCTAGCACCAGCCCTAGCAGTACCCCTTTACGACCAGCCAGTAGCCCCGTCGGCGGGGCTACTGGCGTCAGGCCATAGTCACGGACAGCATCCGTTGCAGCACTGCTGTCAGACAAATCACCATCGGAAAAGCTTTGGGTCAAAACGCATCCATGCCTGCAGCCAAAGAAACCGCAGCACCTCGGGTTAAGAAATCGGAGTGGGTTTAAACCTTGGCCGTGTCCAGACTGGCCGTTTCCCGAGGGAACGCGACAAACTTCAAGCTGGACGTGGCTTAGCCTGACGCAGCAGCACGACTTATCAGCACAATGTGTCAGGCTATAGCGTCAGTAAGTTACAAAATGTAAAACCCCGAGGATATTATGCCGCAATTTCGCATGACCGGGATCACCGTCAAGCAGCTGAGAAAATCGGCACAATTAAATCTTCCCCATTTGCGGGCACCCTGTAGTCAGCACATCGACAATCAGTGTTGATCGTATCCAGTGTGCTAGCGTTAGCTAACCCTTTAAGTGCCGTGGTACAGACCCTCTCCAGAACGTCCCTAAACATGTTTAATGTCACCGAAATTTTGATTGCGGACTTCGTTGAAAAGCTGCGAGCGGGCTATCAGCGAACCTATGGTGGTCTGCACCCGGAATATGAGGACATCATTGCCTGGGCCGGCAGCATGGCCCTCGAAAATATCGCCAATAGCGATGCGCTCTATCACAACGTCGAACACACCATTCTGGTGACGCTAGTGGGACAGGAGATGCTGCGCGGCAAGCATATCCGCGAAGGCAAAGTCACCTGCGAAGATTGGCTGCACTTTATTGTGTCGCTGGTGTGCCACGACATTGGCTACGTTAAGGGCGTCTGCCGTGAAGACTGCGAAAGCGAACGACTGTACGCCACCGGCAAAGGCGACATGGTACAGCTTCCTCCCGGCGCAACGGATGCTTCTCTAACGCCGTACCACGTAGACCGGGGCGAGCTGTTTGTCGAAGAGCGCTTTGGTCAGAACGCCCTGATCGACGCAGAGCGCATCAAACAAAATATGGAGCTGACCCGCTTTCCGGTACCGAAGCGGGAAGATCACCAAGATACCAAGGAGTTTCCCGGCCTGATTCGCGCCGCAGACCTGATTGGCCAACTCAGCGATCCGCGTTACCTCAAGAAAATTAGCGCCCTATTCTATGAGTTCGAGGAAACCGGGCAGAACAAAACCCTAGGCTACGAGAACCCCGGAGACCTCCGCAGCAACTATCCTAAGTTCTACTGGAACGGTGTGCATCCCTACGTCAAAGACGGACTGCGCTACCTGTCCCTCACCCAGGAAGGTAAGCAAATTATCGCCAACTTGTATTCCAACGTCTTTACAGTGGAATACGAGCAAGTCCTGGCCCCGGCTTAAGCCATCACCTCAACATCATCGATAGCCACTGCGGTATCACGATGGTCACGCAGTGGCCGAAACAAAAGTATGGGGCTAGGGCTATAGATTCTCCAAATAAGGGGAGCGCTCTGGATCCGACCACCGCAAAGGCAGACCGTGCTCAATCCGTAATCCGTGCGCGACTTGCACCTTGAGGAGACGCTCGGACGGCATAGTCAGCAATTTCTGGATCGCCATCCCAAATAATCGTGGCTCGGCCGGTCACATACAGCAAATGGCCCTGCTCAAAATCTACAAATAGAAGCCCGGCCCGTGGATGGAGGCTGATATTGCCGAAGGTGTTGAAAAATCCATTACCTGAAAAATCAGGCACCGTCAGGGTATTACCGGCTATGCGAACAAAACCAGGATTGCCGCCCCGATGGGAAATGTCTACGCCATGGGTCGCTGCTGCATCTGCGGGATCGGCAGCATCAGGGTAAGCCGTAGCGATAAAAAACGTGTCGGCTGTGGCCACAAGGCTCTGCTCTGCCTGTCCCAGGCCGGTGAAGCGGTGGATTGCAGAAGGCACATCAGCCACCGGATAGGACTGACGAGCCTGAATGTACTGGGGGCAGTTGCCAAAAGCTTGGGCAACTGAGAGAGAAAAGCCCTGAGCGGTGATCTCACTGACGACGCCATTCACGCGGTTGCGACGGCGGGTATTGAGGTCAATACCCAGCACCCCTACCCTGGCCCCTACCGCAAGATTGCTGGCCAAGGGGTCACCCCAAGGCGGCTGGGCTGCAATATGTAAACTGCGATCGCACGTGGCAGACACAAATCCGGGCTGACCCACCAGGATCGAGGCCCAGGGATTCCCCGTCGCATCAACCGTCCCCACCAAAAGGTACGACAGCTGGGCATAGAACTGCCGATGCTGTTCGGGCAAGAAGTCGCGAATCATGCGTCTACCCAACGCTTCCATGCGATCGCGGCTGCCCAGTTTTGTCTGGATCGCCTGCTCGCCAGGATGAAAGGGAGAGACCGTTTGTTGCCAACCTGGAATAACCATAGTGAATAGCGTGAAGAATTTATAGCCGTCGCCACCAAGATTGGTGCACGACGGCGGGCCGCTTGGCTCCAATACTATGCACTTGAGTGCCAGGATTGTCCCAAGCAAAGTGGCGAGAGCTATATGTTGCGTTCGTATGTTGCGTTCGTCGAGTTATTAGGGGCAGTTCCTGGCCGCCTACTAACTGGAGAGGGTGATCAGCTCCATGCGAATCCCCCCAGGAATAGAAAACATCATGTGCTGGGCAGGTCCCTTACCCAAGGGTTCTGGGGGAAATTCAATCGTGACCCCAGCGGTATCAGCCAGAGTTTGGTAAAGGGCATTGAGCGCGGCACCCCCATCGACCCTTAGGGCAAAGTGATGCAAGCCAATGTTGTTTTTGCGATCAAAGGGGGTGACACGCTCGGCATCCGTCGCCTGCCACAGCGTCAGCATCAGGGTGCCATCCGAAACAAAGTAGGCCGGATAGTCGGGTTTCGCGCCCACCTGCTTGAATTCCAAAACATCGACAAAAAAATCACGGGTGGCATTGATATCGGGAACCGTGAGCCCTAGATGGTGAGCCCCTTGAGTAATAGCCATAGGAAAACGCCTGAGATACGAAGTTGGATGAGAAGTTGGATGAGAGCCAGCACTGTACCGATCGTTCGGTTTTAACTGTACCGATCGTTTGGTACAGTGTCAATCATCAAGTGACCCTCACCCAAGGTCAAAAATGTTGGTACCTAGAGTCCGCAATGCCCAAAGCGAAGTACATTCCGAGCCTCCTGTCACTCTTTCGACAGTATGGGTATGACGGAGCCACCCTCTCTAAAATTTCGACCGCCACCGGCCTCGGCAAGGCGAGTCTTTATCACCACTTCCCTGGCGGCAAGGACGACATGGTTGCAGCGGTGTTAGCAGCAGCAAATGACTGGCTGCAGGACAATGTGCTAAAGCTGCTGGAAGGAAGTGGCAGTCCCCATGAGCGACTACAGCAGATGTGCGATCACATCGACGAGTTGTATGCTGGCGGTGCGCATCCCTGCGTGCTGGCGAGGTTACAGACTGGGACCGGGCAGCCGGTTGCCCATGCTCAGACCAAGACCCTGATCGCAACCTGGAGTCAGGCCATTGCGACGGTTCTAGTGGCGGCGGGCTTAGATGAAACGCTGGCACAGCAGCGCGGCCAGGACGCCTTGATTGCCGTACAAGGGGCGTTAATGGTCTCCCAAGCAATTGACGATACCGCCCTATTTCGCAGAACGATCCAACAGCTACCGCAACAGCTATTGCGCCCGGCATAAGGCCGCGCAGCCCATTGCCATCACACTGCGCTTAACATCCCGGATCACATCCCGGACGGTCGCGTTTCTGCGAGAAAAGCTGTGGGTTTCAACTTGGGCGTGGTTTAGAATAGGCCGAAGCCTTACTTACCTCTTCTGCTCATGGAATCTTCCTGGTGGCAAAAGCTCCGGCAAAATTCGCTAGCGCGCTTTGGTGCGACGATTTTGTTGGTGTTTTACCTAATTGTCATTTTTGCCGAGTTCAACGCGCCCTACGATCCCTATGCACGGCAGCCTAGCGGGTCATTGCTGCCCCCCACCACCATTTACTGGCGCAATCAGGAAACCGGGCAGTTTATTGGGCCCCACGTCTATCCCATTACCCAAGGGCCGGTAGACATTGAGACGGGCAGCCGGGTGGTCGAGGCCGACTTCAGCGCCCCTTCACCCCTGCGTCTATTTGTTAAAGGCGAAGCGTACCAATTCCTAAAGCTGACGCTACCCACCGTTGACAAAGTCTTTATTCCCGAAGAAAACGCGGTAGAAACCGGTGATATTCAGGTGGGGCCCTGGGCCGTCACCTTTGGTGAGTTTTCGCCCTTTCCGGGCATTTCCGGCAGTCGCCATTTGTTCGGCACCACCGGACCCGGCAAATGGAATATCCTCGGCACCGATGAATCCGCCCGTGACGTGCTCAGCCGTCTCATCCACGGTGGGCGCATTAGTCTTAGCATTGGCCTGATCGGCATTATGATTTCGTTCCCACTGGGGCTCCTAGTGGGGGGCATTTCCGGCTACTTTGGCGGCTGGGTAGATTCGGTCCTGATGCGCATCGTCGAAGTGATCATGACGATTCCGTCTATCTACTTACTGGTGACCCTGTCAGGCGCACTATCGTCCCGATTCACCAGTTCCCAGCGCTTCTTTATGATTGTGGTGATTCTCTCCTTTGTCGGTTGGGCTGGGCTGGCACGTGTGATTCGCGGCAACGTACTATCCCTGCGAGAAAGAACCTTCGTGCAAGCCTCCCAGGCCATGGGAGGCCGATCGCTGCACATCATTATTCGCCACATATTGCCCCAAACGGCCACCTACGTGATTATTTCCGCCACTCTGGCAGTGCCCGGCTATATTCTGGCAGAGGCGGTCCTCAGCCTCATTGGCCTGGGCATTCAGCAGCCGGATCCGTCCTGGGGCAATATGCTGTCAGCAGCGACAAACGCCTCCAAACTCATCTTGCAGCCGTGGCTCATCTGGCCACCAGCCTTCCTGATTGTGGCCACAGTACTGGCCTTTAACCTCCTGGGAGATGGCCTACGGGATGCGCTGGATCCTCGGAGTTTGAAGGAGTAATCCCCCATGCGGCTAGGGACGCGGCTAAGAGCGCAGATAGGAACACGGTGGGGGCGCTGGCTAGGATTATTGTGCTTATGCGTAGGGGTATGGAGCTGTCATGCCACCGCAGATCTGCCCCCTCAAGCGGTGGTAGAGCATGCGATCGCACTTCGCATGGCCCATGTGCAACAGCAGCTCATCGCTCACC
>JBCBOC010000426.1:0-4396 GCA_039821475.1 Cyanobacteria bacterium J06632_22
CGTCGATTTGGTGGAAGCGATTGCCACCCAGCTCAGTGTCGGTCTGATTCAGGCTGAAGCCTATGGTCGTTTAGCCCTGTTGAACCAGCAATTAGCTGATCTAGAGCGCACTCGCAGTAACCTGATCGCGATTACGGGACATGAGTTACGGACGCCGCTATCGACCATTCGGGTTTGCCTAGAAAGCCTCAATACTGAGCCAGATATGCCCCTGGAACTCCAGCAGGTGATGCTGTCGTCGGCCCTGACCGATGCTGATCGGATGCAAAGCCTGGTGGAAGACTTTCTGACGTTGTCTCGTTTGGAAAGCGGTCGGATTAAATGGAATTTTGAATCGCTGTCTTTACAGGAATGCGTTGCCCTGGCTCTGAGCAGTGTGCGGAGCAGCGAGGAGCGTCCGGTGCCGTCAATTGCGACTGACGTGGATGCGGCTTTACCCTTTATCCGGGCCGATGGTGAGTGGATCGTCGAGGTGCTGACAAAGCTGATTGACAATGCCTGTAAGTTCACCGAAGCCGACGGGCACATCAAGATTCAGGCGCGGGTGCAGTCGTCGACTCAGATCAAGGTCAGTGTTGTGGATACCGGACGTGGTATTGAGGCAGATCGTCTAGAAGTGGTCTTTGATCGCTTTTACCAGGAAGAGGGGGCGCTGCGCCGTTCGGTGGGCGGCACGGGGCTAGGTTTGGCGATTTGTCGACAAATCATTGAAGCCCACCAAGGTCGGATTTGGGCAACCTCCGCGGGGAAAGGGAAAGGCACTCAAATTCACTTCACCTTGCCCACGGCTACGTCGACTAAATCACGTCGGCGCACCCGTCGTCAGCCCGTGTCTGCGAAGTCGGGGGCTCGGTGACCTGGCCTCATTTGCGGGGACTGTAACACTTCCTCACAAAACGCAGGATTAGGCTCAGGCGCGGTGGTAGGATTTTTGCCAATAGGATAAGAGGGCGCTGCCCTTGGGTTCTGACCGTGGGCTTGATTGCCAGAGGTTGAGACATCCTAGTCAATAGGTTGAGAGATATTATTCATGTCTGAAACTGAAGATAAAACGATGACCGCTGGTGACCTGTCAGGCAAGATGCCGATCTTTGGTGGCAGCACAGGCGGTCTGCTCACTAAGGCAGAAGTAGAAGAGAAATACGCTATTACTTGGACAAGCAAGAAAGAGCAGGTATTTGAGATGCCGACGGGTGGCGTCGCCATTATGAACGAAGGCGAGAATCTGCTCTATCTCGCTCGCAAGGAGCAATGTCTGGCCCTCAGCCGTCAGCTCAAGACGAAGTTCAAGCCCAGAATCACCGACTACAAAATCTACCGCATCTTCCCCAGTGGTGAGACAGTGTATTTGCATCCCGCTGATGGGGTGGTGCCCGAGAAGGTGAATGAAGGCCGTGACTACAACGGCAAGAAGGACCGCAAGATTGGCGACAATCCTAATCCGGCCACGATTAAGTTCAGTGGTCAGGCCCCCTACGAGGTCTAGGTTGGGGTAACCCGGTAACCCTTGTCAGGTTAAAGTGAGGGACAGTCTATTTAGGCTGTCCCTCTTGTTGTAGCTGGGGTTGTTGTAATTGGGGTTGTTTTGAGGCCGCTATGATTTTTCCTGATCTGCCTACGTTCAAAGCGCTTGCAACGCAGGGTAATTTTGTCCCGGTTTATCAGGAGTGGGTGGCGGACTTAGATACCCCTGTATCGGCCTGGTACAAGGTCTGTGCAGGGCAGCCCTATAGTTTTTTGCTGGAGTCGGTCGAAGGCGGTGAGCGTCTGGGGCGTTACAGCTTTTTAGGGTGCGATCCGCTGTGGATTTTGGAAGCGCGTAACGAGCGGACGATCCAAACCTTGCGCGATGGTACGCAGCGGTTACTAGAAGGCAACCCTTTTGATGCTCTGACTCAGCAGTTGGCGGCATTTAATCCAGTGCATCTGCCCCAACTACCGCCAGGGATTGGCGGTTTATTCGGCTTTTGGGGCTATGAGCTGATCCGTTGGATTGAGCCGACGGTCACCACTTACCCTGCTCAAGATGGTGATTTACCTGATGGGCTGTGGATGCAGGTCGATAGCTTGCTGATTTTTGATCAGGTGAAACGGAAAATCTGGGCAGTGAGCTATGCCGATTTGCGCGGCTGTGATGTCGACGGGGGCGACGTTGAGGCCGCTTACCAGGCTGCGTGCGATCGCGTGTCTATCCTGATTCAAAAACTGCAGCATCCCCTGACCTCTCAGCCGCTGAGCTGGACCTCACCTGAGACTAACGCTGCCTCACCAGCGACATTTACGAGTAATCAAACTGAGACACAGTACTGTGCCGGGGTGGAAAAAGCTAAGGACTATATCCGAGCCGGTGACATTTTCCAGGTGGTGACCTCCCAGCAGCTCACCACGGATTACAGCGGCGACCCCTTTGACCTGTATCGTTCTTTGCGCCTGATCAATCCGTCACCCTACATGGCCTACTTCAATTTCAATGGCTGGCAGATTATTGGCTCCAGCCCAGAGGTGATGGTGAAGGCCACTCGTCCCGGTGGGGACGGTCCGCTGCTGGCAGAGTTGCGCCCCATTGCCGGGACTCGCCCTCGCGGCAAAACGCCTGCCGAGGACGATGCCTATGCCGAGGATCTCCTGGCAGACCCGAAAGAAATTGCCGAGCACGTCATGCTGGTGGACCTGGGCCGTAATGACCTAGGTCGCGTCTGCGTCGCTGGTACGGTCGAGGTGGATGAGCTGATGGTTATCGAGCGCTATAGTCACGTGATGCACATTGTCAGTAACGTGATTGGCGAACTCGACCCCGACAAAACGGCCTGGGACCTGCTCAAGGCCTGCTTCCCTGCGGGCACTGTCAGCGGTGCACCCAAGATTCGTGCTATGCAGATTATTAACGAGTTAGAGCCCTGTCGCCGGGGTCCTTATTCTGGCGTCTATGGCTATTACGACTTTGAAGGACAGCTCAACAGTGCCATCACCATTCGCACTATGGTCGTCCGGGGCCAGCCGAACGGCACCCATCAAGTTACCGTTCAGGCGGGGGCGGGCCTTGTCGCCGACTCTGTCCCTAAAAATGAGTACCAGGAGACGCTGAACAAAGCCCGGGGTTTACTAGAAGCCTTGCGCTGTTTACAGCTGTCTAGTTAGGGCTAAACTGCCAGATCATAGGCTCCCAACCATAGGCCTCCTCCTGACTGCGCACATGCCCCAATCCTGGGAACGGCATATGTGGCACCATGAGCAGTCGTCGGTCGGCAGTTACGGTGTCTAAGAGCTGACGGCGGGTTTCAATGCTTTGGGTCGGATCGCCATCAAACGCAACTTCCCAGTCTGGATTTTCCAGGTTGAGCGGGTCGCTAAAAAAGACATCGCCTGTGACCAGCAGTGAGTCTTCCTGGGACGTTACTAAAAACGATGCCTGACCAGGGGTGTGGCCGCTTGAGTCAATGGCAACAACGCCGGGAATAATTTCCTCTCCCATTGCAAATAGTGTGGTGCGATCGCGAACAGCACTTAAACGTGCTTTTGCCGTCGCACTCAATCCAGCTAGCGTGTCTTCATCGAGGAGAGCATTGGGCAGCGCAACGGTATCGGCTAGCCAGAAACTGGCTTCTGTCTGCGAGACGTAATACTGTGCGTTAGGGATTTGCAGTTCCTCAGCATCGTTGAGGATGCCCCCCACGTGATCGGGATGGGCGTGGGTAATCAAGACCGTATCGATCGTCTCGACGGCGATACCCGCTGCCGCCAGGTTATCGAGTAAGTGCCCTGTCGAAGGGCCATACAGACTACCCGCCCCCGTATCGATCAGGACGTGATGCTCCGCAGTTTCTAGGTAAAGCGCGTTCACGTGGGCCAGCAAATTATCAGGCGAGAGAAAATGCTCGGTGAGTACCGCTTCAACCGCCTCAGGATCGGCATTGGGAACCAATACAGAGGCTGGAAAGGACAGCGTACCGTCGCTGACCACGGTTGCTTTAAATTCCCCTACGTTGAAGTGGTAAACGCCGGAATTAGTACGGACACCCATTGCCACTGCTTCTACAGGGGGATCAGGTTGTGCCATGACGCCATGGCACAACGAAACCGTCAAGCTCAATAGCGCGGCTAGTGCTAGCCAACCCAAACGCTTTAAAGGTTTGGATAACTGCGGGGGCAAAGTCATGACATCACCTCAAAATCTCACCCCATGTTAGTGCTGTAATCCGCACAAAGTTCCAATAGTTCGAATATCAAAACAAATTCGAACTGAAGGTCAACTGAAATTTATGGCGCTCGCCACTTTGCTTCTAAGAAAATGGCCCAATAGGCGTATTTTCTTCCAGGGTTAACCTAGCGCACCGTGTTGGGCCAAGCGCTTAGGACAGTTCTGGCTGTGAAACCCTTGGTATGGTCGCTAAGTGGC
>JBCBOC010000194.1:0-6722 GCA_039821475.1 Cyanobacteria bacterium J06632_22
CGGGCTTTGCAACTTGCATGCGCCTTGCACGCCCGATCGCCGCATGGGGAATATCACCATCGCCTGCGATTTCATTTGAGGTATCGATGATAACGACCCGCTTATCAAAATCATCTGCCAGAACCCGCGCAATCTCCCGCAGCGCTGTGGTTTTGCCCACGCCGGGCCGTCCCAGCATGAGAATAGATTGGCCGGTTTCAACCAGGTCACGAATCATGCCGACGGTGCCGAAGATGGCGCGACCCACCCTGCAAGTAAGGCCGATGATGTCCCCAGCTCGATTGCGCATGGCACTGATGCGGTGCAAGGTGCGTTCAATACCGCCTCGATTATCACCACCAAAGTGACCGACTTGTTGGACGCACTTCAGCAAATCGTCTTTGCTGATAACGTCCTCAGAGAGGTACTCGGCAGCACCAGGAAATCGTGCTTCAGGGCGGCGGCCCAGATCAAGAATAATTTCAATCAGCTCATGCTGGCGAGGATGGTCTACCAAAGGGCGACGGATGGGCTCAGGCAGGATATCAAGCAGCAGTTGCAGGTCGTCGGTCGTCGTGTTGAATGTTTCAGTCACGCGAGAAGCTGGGGATGTCATCAATGCGGTTGAATCAGGAAATTCAAACGAAGTCAGCGAAGCCAGGCCGAGAAAAGAATACGGGGATCAGCGTTAGCAGCGCCCCTAAAGCATAGCGAGCCCTAGGGAGCGACTGCCATAGAGTGGCTGTATCGCCGAGTCGCATGGCCTACTAGGGTCTTAGCGTACAAATAAACTCATCGCAACACGTCTGGCCCCGAGTCACCGCCTTGCCGGATAGGGTCAACGAGGCTTTGAGCGCACTGCACAGCCTGCGTTAACCGGTCCACATTGGCCTCAATGGAGCCTGTTTCAGTCAGATAGTCCAGCACTAAACGGCGGGCATAACTACCATAAGCCACACCTGCCACCGTCCTTGTTTCGGACGGCACCACTGCTGCTGCTGTGTCTTCAATCCGTGACGTCAGGCTCAATAACCCTTGCCGCTTGAGCAAAGTTACGGTGTGCGCGTTCGTACCTCCGGCCAGTTGAACATAGCCAGGTAAACCCGCGTTTAAGACCGTCTGAGCCAGCCGGACGGCGGCGTGGGTGGTTCCTGCCCCGATATCACCACTCATCGGACGTCCATCGGTTTGCCACAGCAGTTCAGTCGGGGAAGACCGTAAAATTTCGTAAATTTGCCGGAGATAGCTGAGGTGATTCGGGCCATCGGGACAGCTCACGGCCACAAGCTTAAGTTTTATTGCCGCAGGGGCTAGGACCCGCCAAAGCTGGTCGAATTCCGACTGGCGACCGGGTTGGGTATGAATCTCAATGGCATCAATATGGGGCAGAAGTTGGGTTGCGATCGCATCCACCCCCACCTGCCGTGATTCTGAAACAATCACGCCCGCCGGGCATATCGGCAAACACCGCCCGCACCCGTAACATCGCTCCGCGAAAATTTCCACAGGGCGCTGTCCCAGCACCGGCTCAACCGCCGCCGTAGGGCACACCGAAACACAGGGCTGTGAGCAGTTCGTCGCACAGGTTTCAGGCCGCAACACCGCCTTCCGAAAGTGAGGATCCACCCCATCATTCAGACTGACCATCAGCCAGGGGCGATGATGAAAGCCATTCGGAACTGTATCGGTCAGCGATAGAGCAGCCTCCACCCCCCGGCGAACAGCAGAAACCACAGCCGCGTCTGCAGCCATGTCGATGCAGTCAACGCCCGCCAGGGTATAAACCAGCGCCAAGTCACGAATGACGGGCAAATGCTGATAGCTCGCCCCACAAATCAGCTTAATCCACTGCCCTCGCTGCAATGAGGTGAGTGGCGTGGTAGCGGTTTTAGCAAGCGCTGCGGTTAGAGGCATCTACATAGAGAGAAAATCTCTGGCAACATCTGAGCACAGAGAAACCTACCCATCTATGCTAAAGCTGACCGCTTTAGCAGCAATGCTCTTCAGCAAGATTCGTTATACAGAGGCAGGCTTATCATCCTGAGCGCCAGCGGCCGAAGCCTGATCTTGAGAGCCAGCATTCGGCGTCTCCGTTGCTCGGGTCCCACCGCTCTGCAATGAATCAGGGCGACTGTTTCCAGAAGGACGATATCTACGCTTACTCATAATCCACTTGCTTGCGACGTCTTGTTCAGACTAACGACTATGTACCGCAAACAAGTTGAGTGAATCTTCTGTATTTTGTCTACTTCGGTATTCCTGGCAATCCCTATATTCTGGGTGCTCACAAGCATTCGGGCGGACACCTGCAGCCTCTTCAGGGGAAACGACGCCTGGACGCGGTCCTGTTTAAACCACGCTGTAGCCGGCCAGTGGCTCCCATTGGAAAGAGCGGTCCCCACCCATCTCCAGTACCACCTTAATTTTTGGCTCTTGCTTCGGCAAATCGGCCAAGAAAGCTACTTCCTGGCTCGATAAAATATGGCCCTCAATGAGCCATAGTGAAATACCCTTAGCACCCGCAGGTAGCTCACCCACCCGATAAGAAATCATGGGCGGCACAAAATATCGATATCCCACCGCCGCCTGACCATCGTTCTTCTTACCCAGATGAGGTGGGCGCACCCCATGGACCCCTTCTAAATAGGCTGACAAGTCCCCCAAACCGCGTACTGACATGTACACATCCTTGTAGCCAGCTTCCCGCACTCGACGGCGATAGCGGCCCTCATAGCCTCCCTCCAGCGGCACCCGGACCCCTAGAGCACCATGTTTTTCTAGGTCTTTGACAAATTTATTGCCGATGACGAGCAGAGGCATAAGAATCAGAATTTGGCGACGTCATACTTAACAATAAGCGGTCAGACTGGTGTAGGCCAATATTTCTTTGAGGGTTGAATGAGCCGACGAGTTAAATGAGTCGGCTAGGAGGGAACGGACGCCCAATCAATGCAACGCCCCATCCCAAAAAAAGTTTTTGAGGACATCAGTAGACACAAGGCCTCTGCATGCACTATCCTAGTTAACCGCTGCCAAAACAGATACTGAGTGGCTTACTGCTCAAGTCTGGGCACACCCAAACGGTGATTTTCGCGAGTAGCGGTTGGAACCGACAATAAGCCGTTACGCCTAATCGATAACCACCATCTCATTCAATTCAAGTGGATTGGATTGCGTTTGCCTCGCACCCCTACTAGGATGCGTGTTTGCAGATGCCACAAGCAGGTTTAAGCCTGAGGGCTATGCCTGCTCGTTTTTGTGTTTTAGTTCGGAGACGCGACTAGTGGCTGTCGGTATTCTCGGTAGAAAGCTGGGCATGACCCAGGTGTTTGACGACGCAGGCAATGCGATTCCTGTGACCGTAGTGGCTGCTGGCCCCTGCACTGTCACCCAGGTCAAGACAGAGCAGACAGATGGCTACAGTGCCATTCAAATTGGTTACGAGGAAGTGGCCGAAAAGGCGCTGAATAAGCCCAAATTAGGTCACCTCAAAAAGTCCTCTGCTGCGCCCCTACGCCACCTCACCGAGTACCGCGTTAAAGATGCGGGTGAGTTTGAGCTGGGCCAAAGCATCACAACCGAGAAATTTGAAGCGGGTCAGCTGGTTGACGTCAGCGGCATCAGCATCGGTAAAGGTTTTGCCGGCTACCAAAAGCGTCACAATTTTAGTCGCGGCCCCATGGCCCACGGCTCCAAGAATCACCGTGCTCCCGGCTCTATCGGGGCAGGTACTACACCGGGTCGGATTTACCCCGGGAAGAAGATGGCCGGACGCATGGGTGGCGAGAAGGTCAAAATTCGCAAGCTGGCTGTCGTTCGTGTGGACAACGAGCGCAACTTACTACTCATCAAGGGCGCGGTGCCAGGCAAGCCGGGTGCGCTGCTCGACATCACTCCCGCAACGATTGTGGGTCAGCAGTAAGGCACTGGGCAATAAGGAATCGATAAGGAGCTGGAGGCGCAGATCATGGCTGAATGTGTCATTAAAGATTGGCAAGGCAACGAAGCGGGCACTGCAACGCTCGATCTAAAAGTTGCCAACGAAGAAAACGCGAGTCACATTGTCCACCGTGCGCTCAAGCGCCAGTTGAACAACGCGCGTCAGGGCACTGCGTCGACGAAGACGCGCTCTGAGGTTCGTGGCGGTGGCCGTAAACCTTGGCGTCAGAAGGGTACAGGCCGTGCTCGCGCGGGTTCTACTCGGTCTCCACTAATGCCCGGTGGTGGCATTATCTTTGGACCCAAGCCACGGGACTACACCACCAAAATGAATCGCAAGGAGCGTCAGTTAGCGCTTCGCACAGCATTCCAGAGTCGCGTCGAAGACATGGTTGTGGTGCAAGATTTTATGGCCGATTTGCCTGAGCCTAAGACCAAAGCCGTTCTAGGTGCCTTTGATCGCTGGGGCATTGAGGCTGGATCTAAGGTGCTGATGGTGAGCGCGGAGAAGAACGAAGTACTCTATCGCTCCATTCGTAACGTACCGACAGTTAAGCTCATTTCTGCACACAACTTGAATGTGTATGACTTACTGTTGGCAGACAAAGTTGTTGTAACGGCGGATGCGATCGCAAAAGTAAAGGAGGTATACGGTGGCTAAACTCATTCAAGACCGCGACCTGCCCGATATTATCCGACGCCCTATCGTCACAGAGAAGGCCACGCTGAATCTGGAGCACAACCAGTACACTTTTGAGGTTGATCCCAAGGCGAATAAGACTCAGATTAAAGCCGCCATTGAGCAGCTTTTCGACGTAACTGTAAAGGGTATTAGCACCTTAAACCCACCTCGCAAGCGTCGTCGCATGGGTCGCTTTATTGGCTTTAAGCCAACCTATAAGCGAGCCATCGTCACCCTGGCTGAGGGCGACAGCATTCAACTCTTCCCAGACGTCTAATCGTCTCTTTAGAAACCACTTCGAAAACCACGCAGGTCACCCAACCAGGATTTTAAGATGGGCATTCGTTCTTACCGACCAATGACACCGGGCACGCGGGAGCGTAGTGTCTCTGATTTTTCAGAGATCACGCGCAGTAAGCCCGAAAAGTCACTGACCAAGTCTGTTCATCGGGCGAAGGGTCGGAACAATCGCGGCGTCATTACCTGTCGTCATCGGGGTGGTGGCCACAAGCGACTCTATCGAATGATCGATTTCCGTCGCAACAAATTCGATGTCCCAGGGGAAGTTGTTTCTGTCGAGTACGACCCCAACCGTAATGCTCGCATCTCCCTCGTTCAATACGAGGACGGTGAAAAGCGATACATCCTCCATCCTGCCGGCTTAGCCGTGGGCTCTACCATTGTTTCTGGCCCAGAATCGCCTTTGGAAGTTGGCAATGCGTTACCGCTCCACAAGATTCCCCTTGGCACCATGGTGCACAATGTCGAGCTCTATCCCGGTCGCGGTGGTCAAATTGTCCGCGCGGCAGGTGCTGCTGCGCAGGTCATGGCAAAGGAAGGGGGCTACGTCACCCTGAAATTGCCCTCCAGCGAAGTCCGTATGATTCGCCGTGAGTGCTACGCCACCATCGGCCAGGTGGGCAACGTTGAAGCGCGAAACATCACCTTAGGTAAAGCCGGTCGCAAGCGGTGGCAGGGACGCCGTCCGGAAGTGCGCGGTAGTGTCATGAACCCCGTTGATCACCCCCACGGTGGTGGTGAAGGTCGGGCCCCCATTGGCCGCAGTGGGCCAGTAACACCTTGGGGCAAACCGGCACTGGGTTACAAAACTAGAAAGAAGAAGAAGGCCAGTACCGCCCTTATTGTTCGTCGCCGTCGTCGTTCTTCAAAGCGCAGCCGCGGTGGTCGCGATTCGTAATTTCTTTGGCCGATTTTGAGCCCTCTTTGAAACCTTCACCCCTCAATCAACTATGTCTCGCTCTCTGAAGAAAGGTCCCTTTGTGGCCGACCACCTGCTCAAAAAGATCGAAAAGCTAAACGCGAAAGGTGACAAGCAAGTTATTAAAACTTGGTCCCGCGCGTCCACGATTCTGCCGCAGATGATTGGCCATACCATCGCTGTTCATAATGGCCGTCAGCATGTTCCCGTCTACGTATCCGAGCAAATGGTAGGGCATAAGTTGGGGGAGTTTGCGCCCACACGCACCTTCCGGGGCCACGCTAAAAGCGATAAGAAAGCACGCCGCTAACGGACAGAATCATCATGGTAGAAATCGACAACAGTTCTCAAGTTAAGGCGGTCGCGCGCTACATTCGCATGTCGCCCCACAAGGTTCGCCGCGTCCTCGATCAGATTCGGGGCCGTTCCTATCGCGAAGCGCTAATCATTCTAGAGTTCATGCCCTATCGTGCCTGCGAGCCGATTATTAAGCTGCTGCGCTCAGCCGTCGCCAATGCGGAGCATAACGAAGGATTAGATCCGGTCAACCTCTATATCAGTGAGGCTTTTGCGGATCAGGGCCCAGTACTTAAACGGTATCGCCCTCGCGCCCAAGGCCGCGCCTACCAAATTCGTAAGCCCACTTGCCACATCACGATTGCTGTTGCTCCCGGAGAAGAGGGATAGGTAATTCGTTTGGGCGTCATCACAACTCACACCATGCCTAAGTAAAGACGATACTCAGCGGCCCGAAAGGCCAAAAAACCGTACTCAGTCGATTTCAAAGAAGGACAAACCCCGTGGGCCAGAAGATTCATCCAATCGGTTTTCGCCTTGGCATTACCAAAGATCACAGTTCTACTTGGTATGCCGACCCTAAGCAATATCCGGCTCAGCTGGAAG
>JBCBOC010000218.1:0-6415 GCA_039821475.1 Cyanobacteria bacterium J06632_22
AATACCTTAAGTGTACGATTCAGGTCCTTTGACGGTATTGCTCTCGATACTTTGTCATTGGCATACGGTGGACAATTTTGGCCCCAATCTGATTACAATCTGAATCCAATCTGGCGTTAAGGTCCTGATAGGGTTGCTAAGTGGTCTATCACTGTGCGCAAACGGATGTGGCAGTTGCTATAACAATAGACCGTCCTTAAAGCCTGCTTGAGGACTACCAATTAACTTATAGAAAACTTCTATAAAAGACACCTCGGTGCATGAAAAAAAAGGCACTATTCGGTGTAGTATTTTGCTGAATGGAGCACCCTTTAATCAGACGTGTTGGTTAGAACCATTCACCCATTTGAACTCAAAAAATACCGAGTTTCTAACGTAGTGTGAATGGTCCATAACCGTTACGGTAATCTTTTGGCGTAGAGCCCTTGGCGTTATCAATGCCCATTGGCGTTGTGCTGATTGGCCGGGTTATGGTGGTCAAACTGTAATGTTTTATCAGGTGTTGTCCCATCTATGGGGCCAAAGATAATTCTCTCAGGGCTTGATGTTTACACAAAGAAGGCAAGTAGAAAAAGTGATTTGCCCCTACTTTTGTGCTTCGCTGGGTTCGTGCTTTCGAAGCTAGCGCTGAATCTGTGCCGTTAATTTTCGCCCCCATTGGCTTAACTTGTTTACCTAGTCTGTACCAGGTTAATGAGCTGGGTCAATCAGCTGACTCATGCGTTAATAACGCGATGTGTTGGCCTTTTCGTTTGTCAATTTATAAACTTACCGATTTAGATTTAGAGATCTGTCTGAATGGCTAAAGAGACCAATAAAGACCCGCTGACGGGTAAAGCGCTGCTCAAGAAAGTCAAGGACCTTGAGCATGCTTCAAAGGAAGAAAAGGCTAAAGCCTGTGGCTACTACACCCGGACGAAGAAGGGGGTCGTTAGGGTTAACATGATGAAGTTTCTGAATGCCCTGATTGAAGCAGAAGGGATTCAGTTGGACAGTACACAATCCGCCAACGGCAGAGGTGGGCGGAGTGCGAGTTATCGCATTACCGTTCAGGCCAACGGTAACCTACTGATCGGGTCTGCTTACACCCGGCAGATGGGGCTTCAGCCCGGTGATGAGTTCGAAATTTCGCTCGGTAGAAAGCACATCAAGCTGAAGCAAATCGACGGCGAAGACTTTGATATCGACGAGGAAGAAGAGTAAATTTTTGCCGTTTCAACGGTAGGCTCTGCGACTTAAAGTGGGTAGGCTGGCTTCGTCGCGGCTGACCGTCGCGAGTTCCACGCTGTTCAAGTCTGTATCGGTTTAGGGCGATATTGTCGAGGCAATATACCTAGGCGACACAGTGTTCTACAAGCTTTGCCTGTCAGCTTTTGCGGTGTGGAGACGGAGATTAAGATCTGCTTTGCAGGGGGAGCGTTGTCGTAATCTATGAGCCTACCAGTTGTCCTCGAAATTGCCCTTGGGTCAGTTTTTATCTATTTAACGCTTAGCCTGATTGCTAGTGAGCTTCAGGAAATCTTGGGTACTGTTTTTCAATGGCGAGCTGAGCATCTCAAGTACTCCATTGAATCTTTGTTAGCAGGCCGGGACAACGGTGACACAAGCGAGGCACGTCAGCTGGCGGATCAGCTGTATGCGAGTCCGCTTATCCGTGATCTGAACTATGAGGCAAAGGGCAGTTTTGCTCGCACGCCACGTCGCATTTTGCATGTCATCGGTAATCTTTACCGGCTCCTAACCCGTTCTCGCAACGTGTTTGGCAGAGAGACCAGTGGCCCATCATACATTCCGGCAGAGACGTTTGCTGCCAGCCTGTTAGAGAGCTTACAGCTGGAGCAGATTCAGCAGGTGCTGGCACAATCCCGGTTGCGGCAGTTTATGCGCGATCGCATTAGCATTCCCGTCAGTGAAACGGTGGCGGACCTCAAGGCTAGCCTCGGCAGTGAGGAGACCCTCAGCACTGAGCTGCGGCATTTAGAAACCGTGCTCGGACAAATTTTTAGCGACTATCAGGCCCGTCGGGTGGATTTGGCTCGGACCTTGGACCGCGTCATGGCTCAACTCGACACCTTTGCGGAGCAGTCGGCTGAGGTGCTACCCGCCAGCACGCCCTATACCGAGACGTATCTGCGCCGGTTGCACTATTTACGCCGCGGGCTCGTGAGTCAAGTGGACACTGCAGAGGTTTGGGCCCAGAAAATCCAGCCGACTTTGCAGGATTTATTACTGCTGCTGGATCAGAGTAGTGCCATTTATCAAGAAGTCAGTCGGATTGCGACCCAGGACGGTGGGAATGCGCGGGCAATTTTAGAGCGACTACAGGCTCAAAACCTACCGGCCCCGTTGCGGGAAAGTTTGCTCACGTTAGCTGAACGTGCCCAGCTTAAGGTCAACCGCGTTGAAGGGGGGCTGACGTTGTTTCAAACCGAGATCGAATCCTGGTTTGACCGGGCGATGGATCGGGCTGGGGGCGTCTATAAGCGCAATGCCAAGGCTGTGGGTTTACTGCTTGGGTTTGCGATCGCAATGCTCGTGAATGCCGACACCTTTTACATGGTGAGTCGCCTAGGGGTAGACCAGGCCGTCCGCAGTAGCGTGATTCAAACCGTTGACGACCTAGACCTGAAAACCTTAGATAGTCTGGCGGCGGATTTAGCCTTGGACGATGCGGCTGCAGGGACAGAGAGCCCCACTGCCGTAGACAATCCAGATGCGGCGGCGGATGCTAACGGCGCGGCTTCGACCCTGACCCAGGACCTTAAATCCCTAGGAGAAGTGGTTCAGCAAACCCTCGCAGAGTATCCCATCCCCGTCGGTCACACTGACACCATCGTGAGAGCCCAGGCCGAGGCTGAAGACAGCTGGCCCCTACCGATTCCTCGACGCTGGTTGGGGTGGCTGGTTACGGGCATTGCCATTTCTATGGGGTCGAGCTTTTGGTTTGATGCACTGCGACGGGTAATGTCTGTGCGGACCTCTGGCAGTAAGCCAACGACCAGTAAATAACCCAGTAAATAACAACGCCAATGACAACCTGTGAGTCGCTAGAGCCAGAAACTCGTGGGTTAACCTGCTAACGCCCTGCCCGTCAACGGTATCCAAATAATAAACAAGGTGCCGCCCAGGGCCTTGCCCTGGGATGGAGGGGACGGGTGCGGGAAGTGCTGTGTCTGCACTGCTGGCGGTACCCAGTCTAAATGGGCGATTGAAAGCGGTGAAATTAGCTCAATCTCTCCCTGCATCTGGGTGATCAGGTCTTTCGCAATGGCTAACCCTAGGCCTGTACCCGGAATATTACCCTGGGCCTGTACACCCCTATAATTGCGCTCAAACAGCCGAGCCTGATCTGCGAGGGGAATGCCAGCGCCCGTGTCTCCAATGGCTATCCCCACTCGAGTCGGCGCTGCCGTTCGATCGGCCTGGACCTGCAGCCACACCCAATCGTCAGGCCGGGCGTATTTTAGGGCGTTGTCCAACAGATTGCGGACCACTTCCTGAAAGGCTTGGGTGTCGACAGTCACCGTCAGTGGGATGGACGGTAACTGGCCCGCAAAGTTGAGCTGGCGTTCCGCCGCCAAGGTTTTGCTAAGGATTAATAACGGTTCGACTAAGGGTTTCAGGGGCTGCCGCACCAGGGTCAATTCGTGCCCGAGTCCGGCTGGGACGTGTTGCCCAGCAACAGGCGGCAGTTGGGCCGGTAGCGGATTCCCACTCAAGGCAGACTCTGACGGCAACTCATAGGTGGGTTTCGAATCAGGCTGCGTGTTTGGGGACTGCTGGTCCAGATCATTGACCGATTGCCAATGGCTATCCCCAATCTCAACCGTATGGTCAAAATCCTTGACCAACCCGCTGAGGCGCTCACTTTCTCGCACAATGCTGGTGGCAATGGAACGGTTCGGATCTTCACTCGGCAGGCGCTTGACCAGCAGTTTTCCGAAGGTCCCCAGGGCCGTCAGCGGATTACGAAACTGATGCAGCAGGTTGTGAAAAATTTCGGACTGTTGTCCCTGAATCTGGCGCTTAGTCTGTAACTGTTGCTGCAGCCATTGGTTTTGACGTTCCAAGATGTAGCCAGCGGCGATGCCATCGGCAACCTGTTGTAGGTATTGTTGTTCGTGCCGTTGCCAGTGACGCTCATGGTGCAAGATGACCATGGCACCAACCACGGTCTCTTGATGCATGAGGGGTAAAACGAGCTGCTGTTCCGAGGTGGCCTGGTTTAGCCCGTCTGCATCTGGGGCGTTCTCTGGGGCATTCTCTGGGGCGTTGGAAGCCGTTGGATCGGGTGCTGCTGAATTGGGGTAAGAAACGGTCTGCTGGCGTTGGTCGGTTGTTTGGGGCGTTGCCGTTGAGGAAGAAAGGCTAGGCGGCTGATCTGTTGGCCGAAGATAAGATGCATCGCCGGTCAGCGTTTCTGGTAGCGGCCGGGGGGCACCCTGGGGCGTTTCGAAGCTGGGACCGGGACGGGCGGCTGTGTGAGGATAGCGGAAGACCGGCACAAAATCAGGCGGCGTTGCTGCCGCGGCTTCTGTCACATAGACGACAGCAGAAATCGTACCCAGCGTCTGGTGTAGAAGCTGAAACTGCGCCTGGCACAAATCGACGAAGGCAGGGCTGGCAACTGGCATAGGCTAACCGTTCGGTCGTCGACAAACAGGGGGTGAATAGGGACGTGAATAGAAATGGGGGCGGCTTCAGTCAGACTTTTTATACGGACAGAAAATATACCCGACCAACGTTTGAGCTTTGGCGTGTCAGCTCCAGTTCTGATTGCCCTGGGGCCGCAATCTTAGTGCATTGCGCCCAGGAAAATGATTTCAGAGTGATTACGGAGGTCATCATTGAGGGGGGAAGAAATCTTTAGTGGATGGACCCATAACGCCTTAATGCCTTCGTTAAAATTTAACTTTTTGTCAAGAAATGCAGGCGTTGCCAATAAAATTCCGGAACGTCATGCTCCTCAGTCACACTATTTTAGCGCCGATGGCCCGATTTCCGAGGGGGTTAAGAGAAGTTGAAAATCTAAGTTACTCCGGCTATACTTTGCAAGGTCTGCTGATTTTGTAACGACCACTACAACTGACTAGTGGATCCCGCATTCCAGTCGGTATAAATTGGCTCGTACCCGTACGGACCCTATCAACTCATACTCAAGGGAGGTCAGGAAACTTGGCACGGAGACGCAAGCGGAAGAGTCGTCGTCGTCTAGAAGGGCGACGCATTTTAGAGGCGGTCCCTCAGTACAGTATCGAAAGCGGTGCTGAGAAGCCGGTAACGGCTGCGCGTAATTTTATCCATGCAGAAGGGATCGTTCCCCCTGCCCTACTGCTAGTCAAGCGAAACGAGCATACCACTGATCGGTATTTTTGGGCCGAAAAGGGTTTGTTTGGCGCTCAATACGTTGAAGAGAATCATTTTCTCTTCCCGAGCCTACGCGTTTTGATTGGCGAAGATGTTGAAGAGCCTGTCCTTACCTAGGCTTGGTGTAAAGGTTATGGCAATTCATGGCGTTAGTGCATTTGTTAAAGTTTGACTTCAGGTTTTGACTTAGGTGTATTGCTAGCTGCCAGGCTTTGAAAGCCATAACTTTAGAAGCTACAGAGCTTAAAGCGTTTGGGAAATGCATTTGCGTTTCTCAAACGCTATTTTTGTGGCGCCTTAGGACATGCTTGGGTCGGATAGTCCTGAGGCTTCAAGGGTCTGATGTCGGTCAGGGCCTTGAGTCGGTGGGGGTTGGGGTTGGGTGTCCATACGGCGGACGCCACCGTCCTGCCAATCTTTCGCCTGCCAATCTTCTCTTACTCCTGCTGGACTAGGGGAAGATTTGCCGCCATTTGGATGATTTCATCGCGGTGGGCTTTGAAACTGAGCGAAGCTTGGTTTGGGTCGTCGGGTAGGGATGTGACCTTAAAGGCAACGGATTCTTCTCGACCTGCACGTTGCCAGTAGAAAAGGGCGGCTAAGGGTGCGATCGCAAGGAGTCCTAAAAACCACTGGCCCTGCTCAGGGAATAAAATCGCTAAAACCAGACTCAGGCAAAGGGCGCCCACCGCTGCCAGCCCTCCTAGAAATATGGCCAAAAAAAGGCTGGGACGCACCTGTCCCTGGAGCTGAAGCCAGCCTTCTTCAGGACGTGCTGGGGTCTCGGCTGCCATAGCAGTATTGCCGTCGTTTGGCTTCGAGGCCTCCTTGGACTCAGCCGCGGGCTTAACGGGTTGGTACGCTCGCTGCAGTAAGTACTGCAAAACCGACTGACGCAGTGCCTCAGGAGACTGGGCTGCTCGAAAGTCCGCGACCTGTGTTCGATCCTTCGTGGCAGCTCGAATAAAAAAGAATAGACCGACAGCCATGGCTGTCGGTCTATTCTTTTTTATTCGAGCTGCCACGAAGGATCGAACACAGGTCGCGG
>JBCBOC010000738.1:0-2422 GCA_039821475.1 Cyanobacteria bacterium J06632_22
CAAACCCCTGAGCAGGAGTTTGAACAGTTTGTCGAAGCTGGGATTGATGGCTTCTTTACCGACTTCCCCCGTACAGGCGATCCGGTTGTAGACAAGCTGACCTCAGAGGAAGTGCGGTCTCCCAATAACCCTGACTTTGATTTCAATACGCTGAATGGCCAAACGCCTCTAGTTATTGGTCACCGAGGGGCTAGCGGTGACTTCCCTGAACATACGTTAGAGGCCTATCGCCTGGCAATTTATCAGGGAGCTGACTTTGTTGAGCCTGATCTGGTAACGACCAGCGATAGCATTCTGATTGCTCGCCATGAGCCGATGCTCGATGACACCACGAATGTTGCTGAGGTGTTTGGTCCTGAGCGCATGTCTACCAAACTATTGGACGGAGCCGAAGTCACGGCTTACTTTGCCGAGGATTTTACTCTCGCAGAGATCAAGCAGCTTCGTGCTGTGCAGTCGCGCCCTTATCGCAATCAGGGATTTAACGGTGAGTTTGAGATTCCGACCTTCCAGGAGGTGATTGAGCTGGTAGACGAGGTCAGTGCTGAAGTCGGTCGTAACATTGGCATCTACCCTGAAACCAAGCACCCTACCTTTTTCGATGAGCAGGGTCTGTCCTTAGAGGAACCCCTAGTGGAGACCCTCGTAGAAACGGGCTTTACTGACCCGAACCGTATTTTCATTCAGTCTTTTGAGATTGCCAACCTGCTAGACCTGCGCAACAATCTGCTGCCGGAGGCGGGGCTAGAGAGCCTGAAGCTCGTACAGCTGTTTGGTGATACTGAAGGCCGTTTCATTAATGACGGCGGCGGCGGGTTTTCCGTGCCTTACGACATCGTTGTTAACGCCGACCTCTCTGATGCGGAAAAAGCCGCAATCTATGGTGATCTGCTGCCTTTCCTAGATTTTGAAAACCCAGGATACAACACGTTAGCCAATGCTGATGCCATCTTAGAAATCAGCAGCTATGCTGACGGTCTAGGACCTTGGAAAAATAATATTCTACTCAGGGAATCCATTGACACTCCCGTCGATGGCAATGGCGACGGTGTTGCTGAAATCACATCTCAGCTCACCGGTGAGGTTTTCCCGCTGATTGACTTCGCCCATGATGCAGGCCTGCAAATTCATCCCTACACCCTGCGAGATGAAGAACGCTTCTTAACCTTGAACACCGATGGGACACCCCAAACCACTGGCGAGGAATTTCGTCAGCTGATTGAGTTGGGGGTAGACGGCTTTTTCACAGACTTCCCAGAAACGGGGCGGATTGTGGTTGAGCAGTTTGAAATGGCAGAAGAATTTGCCAACCTGCGGGGCTCTCGTGGCTATGAGGGAATGGCCTTTAGCCCCGACCGGCAAACCCTGTACCCGATGCTAGAAGGAACGGTGTTTGGTGACCCTGAGGCGTCTTTGCGGATTTACGAATTTGATGTAGCGAGCAGTGCCTTTGAGGGCATCGTTGGCCTGTATCAGATGGACGCGGCCAATCACGCGATTGGCGACTTCACGCCCATTAACGACAATGAGTTTTTGGTGATTGAGCGCGATGGTCGTCAGGCTGCCGATGCGGCCTTTAAGAAAATCTTCAAGGTGGATCTTTCTACCGTTGATGATAAGGGCTTTGTCGAAAAGACTGAGGTCGCTGATCTGCTCAATATTGCTGACCCGGACGATCTCAACGGGGATGGTGAGACGACCTTTAATTTTCCATTTGTGACGATTGAAGATGTTCTCGTCCTTGACGAAAGTAGCATCTTGGTTGCCAACGACAATAACTATCCCTTCTCGATCGGTCGTGACTTCACGGGTCAAGAGATTGACAATAACGAGGTCATTATCCTTGAACTAGAGCAACCGCTCAACGTAGATTCTCGTGTAGGGACAGCTGCACTGGGTAATGTACTGATTGGCACCGACGAGAGCGATACCCTAGCGGGTGGTCTTGGGAATGACATTATCGAAGGTGGCGATGGCGACGACGTCCTACGTGGCGATCTAAACAACCGTAGTCCCCAAGGCAGCGTTGGCGGTGACGACTTTATTTCTGGCGGTGCTGGCAATGATCGTATCGGTGGCAAGGGCGGTAACGACGAACTGCTGGGCGATGCAGGCGACGACCAGATTTGGGGTGACGATGGCGATGACATCCTACGCGGCGGCCTCGGCAACGATACCCTCACTGGCGATGACTTCTCCGGCGGCATTGGTGCCGATACCTTTGTGCTGGCGGTTGGCGAAGGCGTTGATCTGATCTTGGACTACAACAATGGTGGCGTGATCGATACCATTGAGGTCCTTGGTGCTAGCAGCTTTGAAGCTGTGCAACAGGGTGGAGATACCGCAATTGTGGCTGGGGAAGAAACCCTAGCTATTGTGGCGGGCTATACCGGTGATGTGACGTTTGCTTAAACTGCGTCCA
>JBCBOC010000472.1:0-4005 GCA_039821475.1 Cyanobacteria bacterium J06632_22
AAAATCTGTCTAATTTATTGATGTCATTTTTGTTGATGTCATAGACGACACGCTTAGGGTAGGCCTGTCTAACAGCGACTCTCATGTCACTACGCCCCAGCCACAGGGTATATCGTAGCTAGCAACCCAGCCCAACCTTTCACGAGTTGTTACGACGGCTTATTGAAACGTTTCACAGCCTATTACGTCTTTATCTTTTGTAAGGCTTTTATCTCCTATTCTCACGAGCTATTGCCAACAAGCCATTGAAAAGGGCATCTCAACGGCAGTCATTTCTAGGACGCGATGGACCACCCGAAATGTTTAGGGACACTGCAAGAGGAAAGCCCTGACCAGAAGCCTAACCTGGCTGGTCCCTTGTCAAGCCCACCGTCAAGCCCACCGTCAAGCCCACCGTCAAGCCCACCGTCAAGCCCACCGTCAAAACGATTAGCGCTCTGATACTGATGATTCGAAAGTTAAAGCTTGGGCAAAAGTTTACCTTCGTCCTAACGTTAGTGTTTTTGAGTGGGATGGTGCTCGGTGGTTTGCTGCTCTCCCAGGCAATGCAACATAAGGCTGAGGCCGAGGTGATCGCCCAGGCCGAAATTCTGACACAGACGATGAATTCGGTACGGGACTACACCAGTGACCATGTTCGCCCCCTTCTCGCTGACGAGCTGTCAACGGCGACACAGTTTATCCCCGAAACAGTCCCAGCCTTCTCGGCGAGGGAGGTTTTTGAGGGCTTTCGGGAGAGCCCTGGCCATGAAAACTTCTTCTATAAGGAAGCAACACTGAATCCAACGAATACGCGGGATCTCGCCAGCGAATTTGAGGAAACGCTGGTCCATCAGTTTCGTGAAGCCGATGACCTTAAGCTGCAATCGGGCTATCGCACTGTGGATGGCGTCATGCTATTTTATAGCGCTAGACCACTGCGGGTCAGCAAGGCGAGCTGCTTACAGTGCCATGGTCGTCCCGCCGATGCACCCACGAGTCAGCTGACGACCTACGGTGAAACCGGAGGCTTTGGCTGGCAGGTGGGTGAAGTCGTTGCCGCCCAGACGGTCTATGTGCCGGCAGGAGAGGTGTTTGCCCGGGGTCGACAGTACCTCAACCTGGCAATGGGCATTTTTGTGGGCATTTTTGCCGCTGCGATCGCACTACTCAACTGGCTTCTACGTCGTAACGTCATCCACCCCATTAGTCGCCTGACCAGACTGACCCAACGCATTAGCGCAGGCGACAGCGTCATCGGAGGCCCAGCCGCCGCGCTAGATACCGAAGATATCTCTCAGATTTTCCGCCGCGCCGACGAACCCGGCCAATTGGCCAGAGCGTTCCAGGGTATGGCCTATGAAGTACAACAGCGAGAGCAGAAGTTAGAAGAACGCACAGCCCAGTTGGCGGAAACAACAGCAGCAGCAGAACAAGCGCGCATCGTTGCAGAACAAGCCAGTGAAGCTAAGAGCCAGTTTCTGGCCAACGTCAGTCATGAGTTACGAACCCCTCTCAATGCCATCATTGGTTACAGTGAGCTCCTGCAGGAGGAGCTAGAGGACTATGTCGCACCGACGCAGCTCAAAGACGTGAGCAAAATTCGCGACTCGGGCACCCACCTGCTGGCCTTAATCAACGACATTCTCGATCTCTCCAAAATCGAAGCGGGCAAGATGGAGCTTTTCCTAGAAGAATTTGATGTGAGTCAGCTCATTACTGAAGTTGTCCAAACGGCTCAGCCCCTAGTTGATAGGAACAACAACCGACTCATTGTGAGCTGCTCCGCAAATATGGGCCACATGTATACGGATGCAACTAAACTTCGCCAGTCTTTGCTGAATCTCCTCAGCAATGCCTCAAAGTTTACAGAGAACGGCACAATCACCTTAGAAGTTGTTCGCCACACAGCCCTACGCGATTGGCGCTTTACGCCCAGTCACCCACAAAACGTGACCGGCAACGCAGCAGCAGGCCTGACCTTTCAGGTGCGGGATACCGGAATTGGCATGACCGCAGAGCAGCAAACGAAGCTCTATCAGGCCTTTGTCCAAGCCGATGGGTCGACCACGCGCAACTTTGGTGGAACGGGTTTAGGGCTGGTGATTACCCGTGACTTCTGCCGCATGCTAGGGGGCGATATTCATTGCCAGAGTCGGATCGGTGCCGGCACTACTTTCACCCTGTGGCTACCGAGTCAGCCCCAAGACACGTCTCAAACAGTACAAACAGCTAAGCCTCTGGGCGTGTAGTCGGGGCCGGGCCGTTAGAATAGTGACGGTCCATTCTGCAATGCTGCCAAAACAATGCCTGATGCCGTTGAGTTTTTAGATGAGTTTGACGTCGTTGTCGTGGGCGCAGGCCATGCGGGCTGCGAGGCGGCCTTGGCTTCGGCCCGGCTCGGCTGCCGCACGCTACTGCTCACCCTTAACCTGGACAAGGTGGCCTGGCAGCCCTGCAACCCTGCCGTGGGTGGCCCGGCGAAATCTCAACTCACCCACGAGGTAGACGCCTTGGGTGGCGAAATTGGCAAAATGGCCGACCGTACCTACCTACAAAAACGGGTGCTGAACAACTCCCGTGGCCCAGCAGTGTGGGCTCTGCGCGCTCAAACCGACAAGCGTGAGTACGCGGCGGTGATGAAGACCATCGTCGAAAACCAAGAAAATCTGGTGCTGCGCGAGGGCATGGCCACGGATCTGATTCTGGGCGATAACGACGATGTCATCGGCGTGCAGACCTATTTTGGGGTGGCCTTTCGGTGTAAGTCCGTCATCTTGACGACTGGTACGTTTTTGGGCGGCATTATTTGGGTAGGCAACAAGTCTATGCCCGCCGGTCGCGCCGGAGAGTTTGCCGCTACGGGCCTGACGGAAACGCTAAACAAACTCGGCTTCGAAACGGGACGCCTGAAAACCGGCACCCCTGCCCGTGTAGACCGCCGCTCCATCGATTTTTCTAACCTAGAGCCTCAGCCTAGCGACCCTGACGTACGCTGGTTTAGCTTTGACCCCGACGTGTGGGTGGAACGAGAGCCGATGGACTGCCACATTACCCGCACGACAGCCGAGACCCACCGCATCATTCAGGAAAACCTACATATGTCACCCATCTACGGTGGCTGGGTGGACTCCAAAGGGCCCCGCTACTGCCCCAGCATTGAAGACAAAATTGTGCGATTCGCCGACAAGGCCAGCCACCAGATTTTTCTAGAGCCCGAGGGCCGTACCATTCCCGAAATTTACGTGCAGGGCTTCTCTACCGGACTGCCAGAAATGTTGCAGCGGGCCATGCTGCGCAGCCTGCCCGGTTTGGAAAACTGCACCATGCTGCGCCCCGCCTACGCCGTGGAGTATGACTACCTGCCCGCCACTCAGTGCTACCCCACCCTCATGACTAAAAAAGTCGAAGGGCTATTTTGCGCGGGACAAATCAACGGCACCACTGGCTACGAAGAAGCCGCTGGCCAGGGACTGGTGGCGGGCATCAACGCCGTCAAGTTTGCCCGTGGCGAAGCCATGCAGGTCTTCCCCCGTGAGCAGAGCTACCTGGGCACCCTGATCGACGACCTGTGCACCAAAGACCTGCGGGAACCCTATCGCATGCTGACCAGCCGATCTGAATATCGCCTCGTACTGCGCTCCGACAACGCCGACCAGCGCCTCACACCAGTGGGTCGTGAGCTAGGCCTAATTGACGATCGCCGTTGGGACCTGTTTACCCGCAAGCAAGAAAACATTACCGCCGAGAAAGAACGCCTCCACAGCACCCGCGTGAAAGCCCACGAACCTGTAGGCCAGCAGATTATGGCGGATACAGGGCAGAAAATTAAAGATGCGATCGCACTGGCCGATCTGCTCCGTCGCCCCAAATTCCACTACGTCGACCTCGACCGCTACGGTATTGGCAACCCCGACCTGCATCGCGCCGAAAAAGAAGGCGCCGAAATCGACATCAAATACTCCGGCTACATCCAACGCCAGGTTAATCAAATCGAACAGGTCAGCAAACAAACCAACCGCAAGC
>JBCBOC010000638.1:0-2964 GCA_039821475.1 Cyanobacteria bacterium J06632_22
ATTATCGCCATATTAGACCTTCTCTGATAGGGCTCATCTTTAAACTCTTCTAATCCCCCTTCAGCGCCAGGCCCGTAGTTTTCTCTAGAAAAAAACTAGTTCTGAACCTCAGTTCTGAGCCTAAGAGGATGGCCTGCTTTTGACGACTGTGAGACGACGATCGCCACTTTGCTGCGTACATTTCTGGCGCTCAAGTGTCTAATATTAGAGCCAAAGGGCTCGCCGTCGCGTACAAACCTTGTGGCGATGGCCATAATGCCTTTGAGATTGAGATTAGGGTAATGGGATCTGTGTGGCAGCTTGGGTTAAAACACATCGGTACGGGGCTTGCGATCGCAACTTTACTACTCGGCTGCGACCAACTCCCCAAGCCCCCTGAGGCAAACCTGCCCAGCACTGATACGGTGACGGTAGAGCCCCCCGACACAGATACCCTGCGGTTACTCTACGGGCGTATTCCGACAACCCTAAATCCCCACCTGGCTAACGGATTTCAAGACTTTGAGGTAGCACGAATCATCTACGAGCCCCTGGCCAGCCACAATGCCGACGGTGAACTGGTGCCGATCCTTGCTGCTGAGGTGCCCACCGAAAAGAACGGCGGGGTTGCGGCAGACGGGCGTACTGTGACCTGGAAACTACGTACAGACGTGCTGTGGTCCGACGGTACCCCCTTCACGGCGGCAGACGTCGTCTTTACCTTTGAGTTTGCGAGTAATCCCGTGGTGGCTGCGGCCACCGCCGACTATTACGACAGTATTGACACCGTCGAGGCGATCGACGACCACACCGTTAAGATCACCTTTAAACAGCCCACCCCCGCTTGGGATTTAGCGTTTGTCGGGCAGAACGGCACCATCTTGCCAGTCCACGTCTTTGGCGACAGCAACAACGAGCGGGCGCGCGAGGCCACGGCCAACCTGCGCCCCATTGGCACCGGCCCCTATCGATTTGTCACGGCAGCCCGAGGCCGGTGGCGCTTTGTCCCTAACGATCAATATCGCGGTACGCCACCGGCCTTCGAGCAGCTGGAAATTCAAGGCGGCGTCGTACCCTACGGTGCGGCCCTGCAGGTGCTTCAGTCGGGTACCGCTGACTTTGCCCACAATCTGCAACTGGCCGCGGACCAGCTCACATCGTTGACCAACACAGAAACAGGCCAGTTGGTGACGATTTTTGGGCCGCAGGTGGAGCGCATCATGTTTAATTTCGCCGATCCGGACGTGGAAACTGAAACGGGAGAACGGGCCAGCCCCGATAACCCCCATCCGTTTCTCAGCGATCGTAGTGTGCGTCGGGCGATTGACCTGGCGATCGATCGAGATGCGATCGCAGCTCAATATGGAGACTTTGGCAAAACAACGGGGCAGCTCTTAGTCGCCCCCAATGTCTATGCTTCCGATCAGATTAGCCACACTTACGATCCAGACCAAGCCCGTCAGCTCCTGACCCAAGCTGGCTGGACCGACAGTGATGGCAATGGTATCCGCGATAAAGACGGCATCGAAATGGCGCTGCGCTTTCGCACCTCTGTGAACCCGGTCCGCCAGCAGACCCAAGCCCTCGTAGAACAATCGCTGGCCAATATTGGTATCGCTGTCACCAACGAACGTATTCGGATCGACGATTTTTTCTCGCCTGACCCCGCCCAACTGGATAGCCTCAACCACTTCTACGCTGACTTGCAGGAATATGCCACGGGTAACGCCACGCCCGATCCCACCATTTACCTAAGTTGGTGGACCTGCGGGGAAATTGCCCGACAGGCCAATCAGTGGCAAAAGCCCAACAATGCCCGCTACTGTAATCCCACCTATGACAGCCTATGGCAAGCTGCGCGCATTGAGTTGGATCCCGACCAACGGGCTGTTCTCTTTCGAAAGCTTGATGAACTACTTGCCGAAGATGTTGCGCTGCTGCCCCTGGTACACAGAGGCACCACCCACGGCGTCAGCCAACAGCTGACTGGCTATGAGCTAACCCCCTGGGATACTAGTACCTGGGATATTGCCAACTGGCGAAGACCCTAATCGGCAATGTCTCCATCCCGTCACCTGTGTCAATCAAATCTAAAAGTTAGGGTGAGGCGATGAAGCGACTCTAGTCAGTAGGGTCGGACGAATATTGCGTTATAGACCACTGTTCCCGGCATTAGGGCGTCAACTAAGACAAATGTCCTTAGTTTAGACTATGCTATTTGATGCAGTATGTTGCTGTGGTCGAGACTAGCCCATGCAGAATGGTAACTGTGAGCCTTTCTGGTGAGCTTTATTGCCGTCTCCGCTGCGAGGCACGTGTCGCCATTGTAAAAGTACCGGCTTCCCAGAAATAGTTAGTCATGAGCAGGGGAGTTTATTGCCCAAGGGCAATAAACTCCCCTGCAATCTCACGGAAATCTCAATGAAATCCCAATGACAAAGGTTCACTACACATCAATCACAGTGTCGTCCGCTGCGACTGTCGTGGACGCACCCCGACTCGCTAGGAAATCTGTTGCTATTTTCGACAGTTCAGCCACAAGCAGTGTGGCGATGATGCCATCGTCAATCCAGCCAATGATGGGAATAAAATCCGGTGCAATATCGATGGGGCTAACGAGGTAGAGCAGTGTCCCCAGCACAATCAGCCAGCGATACTTCGTATTCCGCAGCGTATTGCGATACCAGCTATAAAACGACGCAGCAATGTCTTGCATAGGAAATACCCTTAGTAGCAATGGACTCAGAAAGATGTCAACGCTTCCTGCTTTATTCTCATCATGTTCGATGCAGGGATTTCAACCCAGTGTTGAAATCCCCTATCTGGGTAGGGGTTTCACGACCTGAACGTCCCCGAAACTTACCTGGCCCACAAGGTACCAAAGCAGCTGTGACTGATTATTTTGTCTTCAAAATATGATTCTTTATGCTTTATCAACGTTTTTCACCCCAGGTTTACAGACAGTCTAAGGGATGCTGAGTATAC
>JBCBOC010000421.1:0-4434 GCA_039821475.1 Cyanobacteria bacterium J06632_22
ACAAGGATTTACGGTAATCTCTGGCCCTAACGGGTCCGGGAAATCGAACATCCTCGACTCTCTGCTGTTCTGCCTCGGGGTTGGCGCACTAAGTGCGTACAATTGTACTAAATAATATAACAGTTAAGTCGTATGAATAGCAGAAAACGACCCAAAATGCACGCGGGAACTGTATACATTCCTTGTGGGATGGGGGTTTGTGCCACTCTAAAACTTAGAAAAACCAGAGCGTCAACAAACAGTTAAGCCTTTTGGGCTCGACTCAAGATAAGTTGTGGGGGCGGTCATAGCAGTACCCGCTTTGCGGATATTTCTGTCATGCGTTGGTTCACAGGACGGGCTCACCGGACAGGGGTTAAGCACATTCTTTACCTGTATGAAATGGGCAAAGAAAGGCCAGATGTAGAGCCCTGCTAGCCGATTGTAATACACAAAACGCTATGGGTAGCGTTACCTATACAAAACAATAGTAATCCTGGCGTTCAGGTAGCCTTGCGATTGCAGCAATTCGCGAAAAGATTGAGTCGGATTTCGAGTCACAGAGCGCTTTGTTCCCAATGGCCTCGCCGCTTCGTAGGCTCAATCAAAGTGGCCCAAACTACACATCAACCAGTGCATAGGTAGGGCCGAGCTACGAATCATGACATGTCTTGCGACGACGTCTGTCAGTCGTGTTAAGGCAAGGCTGTCCGGTGTTCTCTGGGGCTACAGAGCAATAGCGCTACGCGGTGTCCTGACGATGTTGGCGAGGGCCAGACCGGCCCGCTAAGCGGGGCGACAAGGGGGCGACCTGATGTTCAGGTGGCTGACTTACAGTAGGGCTATCTCTGCTAGCGACTGGCCGTTCTTTAATTGTCTTTTTAGAATTGAAGAAGTCTAGCGTTGTAACCTTTGTGTCCCATTCCCCTGTATCACCGGTAAAACCCGTTGCACAGCCAGTGATTTTAGGTTTCGATCCGGGACGTTTTAAGTGTGGGTTGGCAATTGTGGGAGTAGATCGGGCGTTGCACTGCCATGAGGTGGTAGCGGCAGAGTCGGCCGTTGATGAGGTGCAGGCCTTGCGGGAGAGCTATCCTATTTCGCTCATTGTTATGGGCGATCAGACAGGTTCTAAGGATTGGAAGCAACGGTTGGAAAGCTTGGTCGATGCGCCCAGTGTAATTTTGGTAGATGAGCGCAACAGCAGTCTGGAGGCACGAGATCGCTACTGGCAGATGTTCCCTGCTAAAGGGTTTAGAAGCCTGATCCCCCAGAGTTTGCGCCCCATTCCCCGACCCATTGATGACATTGTGGCGATCCTGCTGATCGAGCGCTATCTCAATCGTTTAGTGCAGACGATTTAACTGGGATGACTCGCTCAGTAGGGCTACAGCCGGGCTCGAATCTTGAAGGAGTAATCGCCACCCGCTTCGAGTTGGTAATCGTAGCGTTCTAGAAAGCGGCCTAGCGGTTCTTGAATGAGGGCCCGTCCTAGGGATGGCATGACCAGTAGTTGGCTTTGCCGAAATCGCCACTCAAATTGCCAGTTGAAGTCGTTGGCTTGAACTTCGCCCTCAATTTTGCCGTGCTGCCAAGACTGGTAAGTAATACGGACGTGGGCAGTGGTTTCAGTCAAGGCCTTGATGGGGTAACGGCATAGAGTGAAGACTCTCTCTGTACCATAGCCAGCCTGGCGTTGTGGGTCTACCCCTTTAGGGACTGTGTCAGAGGCTTTTTTCTCTGTCGCGTCAATAAATCTTGACCTGATCGACCCTGCCGATGGGCTGAAACCCGCTCAATCTGCCTGCGACAGACTGCAAATTTCGTATAAGGTTTTAAGGGCAACCGTTTGGACGTAACGAGTGCCGAAAGTTGGCATCATTTACAACGATATCAAGCCTGTTGCCTGCCAAGTTGCCCAAGAACTCCGGTCGAAATTGACAGCCCGGGGCTATGACGTTGAGGCAGCAACGGGAATGGGTGGCATTTTGGGGTATTCCCAGCCTGGCAAGCCGGTGTGTCATACCCCCGTAGAAAGTCTGGTGCCCCCTGGCTTTGATAGCGACATGGAATTTGCCGTCGTCCTGGGGGGCGATGGCACCGTACTGTCGGCCTTTCGTCAGATTGGCCCCCTCGGATTACCGCTTTTAACTGTTAATACGGGACATATGGGGTTTCTCACGGAAACCTATCTCAACCAGCTTCCCTACGTTGTTGATCAGATCATTGCTAACAACTACCAGGTTGAAGAGCGGGTCATGGTCAAGGTCAGTCTGATTCAGAATGATCGGCCTTGCTGGGAGGTGCTTTGCCTCAATGAGATGGTCTTGCATCGAGAGCCGCTGACCAGTATGTGTCATTTTGAGGTGGCCATTGGTGACCATGCACCTGTGGATATCGCTGCTGACGGCGTGATTATCTCTACGCCCACTGGTTCAACGGCTTACTCGCTTTCGGCCGGGGGGCCTGTGATTACGCCCGGCGTGCCAGTATTGCAGCTCATTCCCATCTGTCCCCATTCGCTAGCATCGCGAGCGCTGGTCTTTCCCAGTGCCGAGCCAGTGGAGGTGACTTCGGCTAATCCTGATTCCTTGGTCCTGGTTGTGGATGGCAATGCGGGTTGCTATGTCGAGCCTGGGGACCGAGTAAGGCTGCAGCGATCTCGCTATACCGCTCGATTTATTCGGCTGCGTCCGCCAGAGTTTTTCAAGGTGCTGCGCGAAAAATTAGGCTGGGGGCTGCCCCATATTGCCAAACCGACCTCCGTAGAATTGCCGTGAATCTACGGAGCTTGCGGTCAGGCTATCCATAAATCTACGTAATCTGTGATGTTTGGCTTGCGCCCTTGACACCTAGCGCTAGGATAGGAGCGTCTTTGTTCAAGAGGCGATGTCATGACTGTCTCCCAGGCCGGTACGCAAGCTGAATCGCCCTGTGTGCTGCTAATTGAGACCAACGAAGAGCTGGCCAGTCACGTGAGCGTCGATTTAGAGGAGTCCGGTTACACCTCGGTTGTCGCCCACAGTGCGGTGGATGGGATAAAGCAAGCCAACGCCGTTAACCCTGCCCTCATTGTCGTAGACCGAATGCTGGGGGGAGAATCGGGCTTAGATTTGTGTAGCGAGCTGCGGGCTAAAGGAGATCGCACGCCCCTGCTGCTGCTGATGGCGAAAGACTCTCTGGACGATCGCATTGCTTGCTTGGAGTCCGGTGCGGATGACTATTTTCTCAAGCCCTATCGCAGCGAAGACTTTCTGGCGCTGATTCAAACCTACCTACAGCCTAAAGAGGGCAGTGTTGAGCAGTTAAGATTTGGTGAGCTGACCCTAGATATTACCAATCGAGTGGCGAACCGCAATGGTCGAGTGATTGAACTGACCATGAAGGAATTTGAACTCTTGAAGTACCTGATGGAGCATTCGCGCGAGGTGCTCAGTCGCGAGCAAATTCTTGAGAATGTCTGGGGATACGATTTTATGGGTGAATCCAACGTCATTGAAGTGTATGTACGCTACTTGCGGCTCAAGATCGACGGCGATGGTGAGAAACGCCTGATTCAGACCGTTCGCGGTGTGGGTTACGTGTTGAGGGAGGCTTAAGGTGAAGGTCTTGACGGAACGTTGGCGGCTGTCTCTGGTGGCGCTTTGTTTGCTGTTGTTGAGCTGTTCTACGCCATCCGACTCGGTGTCTGTTGGCGAGCAACCATTGGAGGCGGTGTCGACTGATTCGACTGAGTCTCCTGTCACGTCTTCTGAAAATCCAAGTCGTTCTCCCAGCAATAGTTCTAGCGGTGTTGAAGTGTTTGGTCCAGGTCAGCTGTTACCGATTACTGCCGAGGCCGACCTCGCTGGCGCGACGATTCAGCTTGAGGTGGCTGAGACGCGTCAACAGCAGGCCCTAGGGTTGATGTACCGGACTGAACTGGCAGATGATCGGGGCATGCTGTTTCCCTTTGAGTTCCCTCGGCGGGCATCGTTTTGGATGAAGAACGTTCCCATTTCTCTCGATATGATCTTTTTGCTAGACGGTCAGGTGCAGGCGATTGCTGATAACGTGCCGCCCTGCGCAGTCGAGCCGTGCCCGACCTATGGTCCAGGATCGTTGCTAGTGGACCAGGTGATTGAATTACGGGGGGGGCGAGCTGCAGAGCTGGGTCTAGAACCTGGCGATCAGGTGGAGATTCGACCGTTATGAGGGGAAACAGCCTCGCTACATTGAGCGAGGCTGCTGAAGCTGTGCAAACGATAGAACTGTCAGAAATGTAAGATCTTTGACAGTTTGAGCTGTGTCATTAAAAAGCCTGGGAAAAATAGCGATACCTGTAGATGCCAGTTTGGCTATTGACACCAATAACCCCTGATATCTACTTGCATCTGAAGTAGTACTCCAGCCACTCCTAGATTGCTAGGAGTGGCTTTTCATTGGTGCGTCGGTAACAATTGCCGCCGCTGTCAG
>JBCBOC010000338.1:0-5028 GCA_039821475.1 Cyanobacteria bacterium J06632_22
CTTAGAGAACTATCTGGTGCACCGGAATCAGGTGGGCGGGTGGCAGGCTTTAGCGACGGTTGTGGCATCGTCGCTGGGGGCTTGGATTCTATTTAGTCCGCCCGAAGCCGGGTCGCTGTTTGGGGGGATGTCTGCCATTTTGGGGTACTGCCTTGGCTCGGCCGGTGCACCAGATAGTTCTCTAAGTTGACGCTGCGCCCTGCAGAGGTCAGGCCGACCAGGGTAAAGGCCGCTGTGGTCACCAAGGTGATGAGGAGTGCGATCGCAACCACCGACATAGCAGTTCTCTCCAATAGACAACAGCTAGGCGGTACACCAACAACAACGCCCATGAAACGAGCCCCTAGGGCATCACGGACAACTGACTGTGCTCAAGGCGAACTATCCTAAAGACCGTATCGGGCCACGCTCAGCATCTGTACATGTCCCAAAGCGTCGACCGTCCAAATAGTCGCTTCCCTCCGCTGGCATGACCCAGACTCAGGTTCTGAGGGTGTGATCTCAGCCCAACGCGTTGGTTAGGCACCCCTAGCTTTGTCAAGTATGCTACCACTTTTTTGTGATTGCATTCTTCGCGTTACGCAGGACAGTGCTCAGGGCTAAGAGCCCTGAGCACTGTCCTGCGATTCAGCCAAATGAGTCTATCCAGCCTTCGACAGCGATATCTGATTTTGCAATATCTGATTTTGCGATGGGTGTTGTTGCGATGGGTGACTTAGGGCCACGGCTTGCGGGGTAGCGCGGAACTCTTTCCTGGGCGCGATCAGTCGTGATCAAACAGTCACTGCTCTACCACTGCTGTGACCACCCCACCCTCTCTCCCTAACGCACGTCATGTTCATCGCTGATGCCCCCGAAATCACACAGGTTTATGCCGTCCGCAACGACGTCCTAGCTATCGAAATAATTGCTGGACAGACCCAACCCGGGCGTCAGATTCCCTTTACGCTGAGCCCAACGGATCAGATCGAAGCCGAAGGCGGCAGTCTATGGGTCACCCGAAATGGTTTCGATATCGGCGCACTGGTGGGCTTAGAGCAAAGCACACTGTTCACCTTCGATAAATTTGTGGGCACACCTCTGGACCTGGGCTGGGCCGATCAAAGTGACAGCTATCGGGTTCGTCCACCGGATCATCCCATAGGGCAACTCAACACAGCCTGGATGCCGGAAGCCGTCTTTCGAAAAAGTAAGCCCATAGACATGGCCCGCGTCGGGCGCTGGGACTATGAATGGCCATTGCGGCACACCGTTTATCTCGACTTGCCAGCGGCAATGGCCGCAGGTGAAACCTACATCATTGAGCTGCCCGGTAGCGACTTCAAACCTGTCAGCTACCTGCATCGTCCCGATTTAGTGCGCAGTGAAGCGGTTCACGTCTCCCAGGTAGGGTTTCGCCCCGACGACCCCGTCAAGGTTGGCTATTTATCCACCTGGGCCGGTAACGGCGGTGGACTGTTTTATCCCAACAGCCAGAACTTTTGGATTGTCAACGCCGACACCGACAAGATTGTCTACGGCGGACAAAGTACCTTAGCCCGCGGCATGTATCACGAGGAGGACCCGAGGGGTCGCGACCATACGCTCACTGAAGTTCACCGACTAGACTTTAGCGAATTTGATCAGGTTGGACGATATCGACTCTGTGTCGACGGGATTGGCTGTTCCTTTGCGTTTGATATTGCTGAGACCACCTGGCAATCCGCCTTTTACACCGCGGCCAGGGGCTTCTATCATCAGCGCAGCGGCATTGCCCTAGAGGCCCCTTACACCGACTACACCCGTCCCCGAGCCTTTCATCCAGACGACGGTCTAAAGGTCTATCAATCTAAGACTACGGTCATGGACACCACGAAGGGCATTGGCGATGCCGAAGACTTTGAAACACTGGTTATGAACCGCACCGAAACGCTAGTCCCTGACGTATGGGGCGGTTATTTTGACGCCGGAGACTGGGATCGGCATATCCAGCATCTGCAGGTATCGCGATCGCTGCTCGAACTGGCGGATCTGTTTCCTGGCTATTTTGCTGACCTTAACCTCAACATTCCAGAGTCGGATAATGCCATCCCAGATGTGATCGACGAAGCCCTCTGGAGCCTGGACTTTTTTTCCCGCCTGCAAGCCGCAGACGGTGGCATCCCAGGCGGCGTTGAGTCTGCCGAACATCCCCGCTGGGGTGAAACCAGCTGGCAAGAATCCCTCACGGTGATGATGTATGCCCCAGACCTGTGGTCCAGCTATATCTACGCTGGGGTCGCAGCCCGAGCCGCCTACGTGCTAGCTGACATTGCCCCAGCCCGAGCCGCCACATACCAAGACAGCGCCCTACGAGCTATGGCCTATGCCGAAGCCGAGTACGCCAAACTCAACGACCATCCCTTCCAGGTCCGCGACGAACGCAATCTCGCCGCCTTAGAACTCTTTCGACTGACGGGAGCCGATACCTGGCACGATATTTTCTTGGCCACCACCATTTTCACCGATCCAAACGCCGAACCCTATATTTACGATGAGCAACTTCAGCGTGACGCCGGTTTTCTTTATGCCCAGCTCAGCAATCCAGTGATTGACCCGACGATTCAGCAGCAAGCCCGTCAGGCCCTGTTAAGAGAAGCCGACAGCCTCGGCCAACTCACAAGCTTGACCGGCTTTGGCTGGAGCAAAGACCACCCCTACGTTCCCGTCGGCTGGGGCGACGGTCTCGGGAGCCCCAAAGCACAAGCCATGCTTCGGGCCCATGCCTTAACCCAAGAAGAACACTACCTGAGCCAGGCCCTCACGGCCACCCAATATTCCATCGGGGCCAATCCAGAGAATCTGGTTTACACCACTGGCCTAGGACAGCGCAGCATCCAAAATCCTCTGATAATTGACCAGCGCATGCGCGGTCTAACCCCGCCGCCTGGTATCACGGTCTATGGCCCATTAGATGTGGCCACCTATGGCGACTACTGGGTACTGGACATGCTATCGCCTGTGACCACCCCAAGTCCCTATGAGTGGCCCACAGCCGAAGGGTATTTTGACACCTACCTGAACCCCGCCATGACTGAGTTCACCGTAATGGAGTCCATGCACGACGCAGCCTACACTTGGGGCTACTTGGCCGCGCGCGCCAGCAATGCTAACCCATAGCAACCCGCTGTGCCTTAAACAGGCACCACCACCGTCGGCTCTAGCGCTAGGGCCACTAGGTCAGAATCTTCTGCCTCGACCCCAAAAATGATTTCCCCGGGCGTTGCAGTAAAGAAGCACTGGTGCCCCCCTAGCGCCATGCGGCACAGCGCGACAGAACCAGACTGCACCTGCCAGGCAACATTAGGGTTATTTAGCGGCAGTGATTCATGGTCAGAAATATGACGGGGATCGTGTGACATAGGAGATTCAAAACGTGTGTGTGAGGGTTGCAGTTTTGCAACTGTCCTTAGCATAATTTCGGATCTCAGCGAAACCTGAAATTTGGTCACGGAACTTTAGAATCAATAAACTAAACTTATAAGTTCAGTTCCCTAGGGCAGTTTCTGTAACGGACGAACCTGCGGGTGGAGCGCTCGCCAATTCACCGAGGCCTTCTGACAAGCCAAAACCCCCACGGCCTCTAGGTAAGAGCTGACATGAACGGCTTTAATCCCTAGGCTACCAGCACTAACTTGAGTTTTAGTCTGATTATCGTCCACCGCGATGAGCGTTGCACCGGTTTGAGCCAGGCTGAGCGCTGCACTACCGCCAAAGGCCCGGGCTGGGAAGATCGCAGCATTCACATGGTGGGCCTGAAGCCCTCCTCCGGAAGCCTCAGCAAACTGAGGGGCACGGCTCAAGCCTGCCAGCACGCAAGGCAAAAAAGTATAACCAATTTCCTCCGCCGCCGCCCGAGGAGACACCGTTGGGTCTAGCGGCAATGGCTGCAGTGCTGGGGCATGGGCACAGGGTCGCTGAAAGGTTTTGACCACTAAATGGCTAATCACAGCTTCAGCACCCGCCAGCGGGTCTACCCCGTGGCCCTGGCGATAGGCGATTAACGCGTCACTGTCTTCGTCATCGGGAAAGCGGGCGATCACCGCGAAGGCCTCTGCCCCTGCCTCAATCAGTCGCTCACACCCCCGCAGTAGACTGCCGGGATTCTCAATCGTGCCCCAGGTTGCCCCCGAGTGCGCTGTCCGCAGGGTCACCCCCAGCGGCGCATCGGTGACCACATAATCCGTTAGGTCTAGCCCGAGGGTAGCGCGGGTGGCATCTGCCGCCTGGAGATGGCGCTGGCGTAAGTCCGCTTCGATGGCAGCATCGAGCAGTAGGCCAATGCGGTTTTGATGAACGGGATGTAGGCCCCAGCGACCGGCAGCAAACTGATCGAGTCCATAACCCTCCACGTACAGCGCATTGGGCAGCGGCCAGTAAAGTTGGGCGCCGTTGAGGACATTGGGGTGGGTAATCAGGGTATCGGTCACAGCTGCGATCGCACGGGCCACCGGCAGCGCATCCCCGGCATACCCACCAATCGCGGCACCAATCCCCGTCGGTACCACCAGCACGGTTGTGTGCTGTGCCCTAGCGGTTTGAACCTGACTCATGGTGCCTGCTTGATGACGACAGCCTCAACTTGAGCAGTAGCGCCCCGCACCGCGACGATGGCCCAGCGGAGGGGATCGCCGTGGGGGGCTAGGGCAGTTGCGATCGCAACGTGCAGATCAGCAGTATCCCCAGGCAATTCAACCGATAACGCGATAAATTCAAGCTGCACAGCGCCCTCACAGCCTCACTATCCTATCCCTGCTGACCAAACTGCGCTTTGTAAACTTCGTCTTCCTTTTCGGTCTCGAGCTTAATATTTGACCGGGGATAGGCCACACATAGCAGCGCATAGCCCTGGGCCTGTAGCTCATTGCTGACACCCATGCCATCCTCTTGGCTCACTGAACCTTCAGTAACCAGGGCAGCACAGGTGGTGCAGACACCAGCACTACAGGAGTAAGGCAATTCTAGGCCTGCGGCTTGAGCCGCACCGAGAATGGTCTCACTTTCGTCAAC
>JBCBOC010000008.1:0-18089 GCA_039821475.1 Cyanobacteria bacterium J06632_22
GGAAAGTCAGACTTTTGTGTCCTTTCCAAAGACAGATGACATTTTAGGGATGGCAGCGGCCTTTAACACGCCCCAACCAACACTCGACCTAACACTTCATAACAGCTTGGCATCTTAAGCGCCGCTGCCACCGTCCCTTTTAATTAAGACGTACAAGACGTTCCAAGACAGGCACCGGACAATATCAATACAGTTAGCGCCACAGCTCTCCTGTCGAGGTCTAGAGCTTGATACCCCGTGTCCCCGCACATCGGCCTCAAGCAGACCTAAAACAACGACAAGCCGTAAAAATCAGCTAAATCCGGTAGGATTTCAGCAGAACGTCGGTTTTCATAGCATCGCCAGACATGGACACATTCTCTGGGACACGCTAGATGTGGCGTTTTATTTTAGTGAATGTACGCTAAATGATGGTTTAGGGTAGATTAGTTCTAAATTTATTTGACTCGGTCTTGAACTGGGCTCAACTTGCCCCGCGAGAAGCATAGCGATCTGCATTGGTCTTGCCTCCGGCCCTTTATTCACTGGACCGTTGCTTTTTACCGGAAAGGGTCCCACTTTAAAGGTCGACCTTTAAAGGTTAATGGCTGAGATGGATCCAAAAGGGCAATTGCCTAGTATTCTAAATTGTCACCTCTGTCAACTAAACCCTGTCAGCCAAATAACTGCCAAATTAACTGCCGAATAACTATTATCCATCCGCGTGCTGGGGATATTGAATGTGCGAGTTCCGCTAGATTACTACCGAATTTTGGGTTTGCCGATTCAGGCGACGTCTGACCAGTTGGAGCAGGCGCATCGCGATCGCACCTTGCAATTACCCCGCCGGGAGTATTCAGAATTCGCGGTCGAATCGCGCAAGCAGCTAATTGACGAAGCCTATGCCGTTCTCTCTGACCCCAGTCAGCGCCAAAAGTATGACACTCGGTTTCTGAGTGATGGCCCGGCTACCAGCCGGACCTCCGATAGCGTCAATCCCACCATTGACGTTGAAGATGCTCAAGTTCTTGGCGCACTGCTCGTTCTCCTAGAACTGGGAGAGTACGAATTGGTGATTAAGCTGGGACGCCCTTACCTCAATAGCGGCAATAGTAACCTGAGCAACCTTGGCAAGCCCGATGTCGTTTTATCGGACATTGGCCTGACCTTAGCGCTGGCGTGCTTAGAGCTGGGTCGTGAGCAATGGCAGCAAAATCAATACGAGGACGCCGCTGCAACCTTAGAAACGGGGCGAGAGCTACTGGTCCGAGAAGACCTACTCCCCGCCCTACGCGCTGAGCTCCAAACCGATCTTTATAAGCTCCGGCCTTACCGTATTTTGGAGTTGGTGGCCCGCCCCTTAGAGGATAAACCCGCTCGACAGCAGGGTATTACGCTACTCAAGTCCATGCTCCAGGCGCGAGGCGGCATAGATGGAGCAGACGACGACCTATCGGGGCTCAACGTCGAAGATTTTCTCCGGTTTGCCCAACAGTTACGCAGCTACCTAACGACGGCTGAGCAGCAAGATCTGTTCGAAGCTGAAGCACGCCGCCCCTCTGCTGTTGGCACCTATCTAGCGGTATATGCGCTTTTAGCTAGGGGCTTTGCCTATCACCAACCCGTTTTGATACGTCGGGCTAAGCAACTCCTACTCCAGCTCAGCGGTCGACAAGACATTCACCTAGAGCAGGCCGTTTGTGCAGTGCTGCTGGGTCAAACCGAAGAAGCCAGCCGCGCCCTAGAACTCAGCCAAGAGCGTGAGCCGCTTCAATTTATCCAGCAGCACTCCCAGGGAGCCCCTGATTTATTACCGGGACTATGCCTCTATTCTGAGCGCTGGTTACAGCAAGAGGTCTTCCCCTTCTTTCGAGACCTCGATCAAATTTCAGCCAGTCTGAAGGACTATTTTTCAGACGAACAGGTCCAGACCTATCTGGAAACCATGCCCCCGTCAGAACTATCTAACGCGGCACCGGCCGCGCCTTGGGCCAGCGGTGTGGTGGCCGGTGCCGCCGGTGCCGTAGCAGCCGGTGCCGTCCTAGGCCAAGCGGTGCGCACCAGCGGGGGAGAGACCCCCGCGGCTGAAACACCGGACTGGCTGAAAGATGAGGCCTATGGCATGGCCGGTCAGGTGGCCCAGCTTTCTCCTGAAGGTCGCTTGGGTGCGCCCGAACCTGGGGCTGAGCCGCCAGCGCACCAAAATGGCGCAGCCAGCGGTGTGCTAGTCCCGGCCCCCGACAATCGCCGCCCCCGTCGCCGCCGGGGGGGTCCCAAATGGGGACGGCTCATCCTGGTTGCGCTGCTGGGGTTACTGTGTCTGGGCGCCGTTGGCTTTGTCGCTATGCAGCTTTTCGGCTGGCTCGGCGGGCTTTTAGCCCCCGGTCCCCGACTCCAGGGTGAACCCCTGTCAGTGGATGTCAGCCAGTCGGCTATCGAGCTGCCTGACACGACAGCCATTGATGCCGCCAGCGATGCTGAATCTGTAGCGACAACGACGATTCAAGCCTGGTTTGACGCTAAAGCCGCAGCCCTCGGGAAGACACATAACACCACCCCACTGGGTAATATTTTGGTGGAGCCGGCACTATCCCGCTGGCAGGAGGAGTCACGCCGCGCTGAAAATAATGGCGTTGCGGGTGAATACACCCACGAGTTGGAAGTCACGTCGGTCAGCCCGGATGACTTAACCGCCAACGAAATTACGGTAAAAGCCAACGTTCGTGAGAAAGCCGACTTTTACATCTATGGCACGCTGGACAGCAGCGCCTCCTACGACGACCAACTCTCGATGGAGTACACACTAGTACGACAGGGCGATCGCTGGCTGATAGCGTCTTTTGATCAGGTCAACTGAATCAAGTTAACCGTCAAGTCCAATAGGTGATTGCCCTGCTAAAGGTCGGGCCCATAGCAGGGCGGTATCCGAGACTGCAGGCCTAGGACGACAGCGCGTTTCAGCTTTAACTTGACAGTCCCTATTCAGGCAAAAGCGCTATAGAACCGTCGGTTAAGGGAGGTGCAAGTTTCATGCATTGGAAACTTGCGGTGCATCCAAATGTGCTTTTATGGATTACTGCGCCGGTAGCTGTCGAAGGGGGCTAAACCCACTTGGCGACATTACCCGCTCGACGGCCTTGCGAGGCTCCAGGTTCAAAGATTTCAGCGCTGAGACCGGCCATTAGCGACGTGCCAAATACAACAAGTGCCGTTCCAGTGCTGCGGCCATCCCGTTCATCACTATTTGGGGTTTGTTAGCTCAACCACCATGTCTTCTGTAGAAAGCCCAACCGCCACTGAGACCGCCCAACCCCTGATTCTCGGCAAGCTCCCGGACCCCAACATTGGCTCCGGCGAATGTCCCCGGCGAACCCGAACGCAAATCGATCTCATTTTGCTGGCCATCGAGGCCTTAGACCTCGCGGGTTCAGAGGCCATGCTGGTGGCCATACGAGATTTGGGACTCAAGGAGATCATTCCTGGCCGGGTTGAGCTTTGGAAGCTGCGCAGCACCAATCCACTGCGCAAAAATAGTCAGCGACGCCCGATGACGATTCAGGAGGGCAAAGCCCTAGTCGCCATTGCCTGTTATCTGGCTCGCAAGCTCACGGTCCTGATTCGGCAGCTTCTCATCGCCGAACAGCAATTACAAGATAAGGGGCTGTCAGCCGATCACCACTTCCGTCTCAATCATTATCTCAACCGCTTCCAGACCCAGTTTCGGCGACGGATGAACGACCAGAGAGCGGCGGTGATTGCCTACAGCGATGAGGAGAAACTTAACCAACTGGCCCTCTCTTTGCTGAGTCAGCTTATCTTTTGTACCGGTGTTTCTGGCGAGCGGCGCCTATGGGCGAGCTTATTTGACGGAGAGGTGGCCTAGGTTATGAAACGACAGTACGTATTACCCAGCTGTAGCCTAACCCTAGAGGGAATTGGCACCGATGCCACACCCTCAATGTCCATTCTGGCCAATGCGGAATGCCAGTTTATGGGCATCGAGCAACGTCTGAGTGGCGGACTTGAGTTTTTTCAAGCCCTGGTAGAGGCGGTCAGTCACTATGCCCAAGGCATGTTGAGCAGCGCGCCCCAACCCACTGCGCCCGAAAAGCTCGTCCGGTTAGCTCCCGCCCATCGTGATGCCGGCGATAGTTCTACAGCTCTAGGGGCTTACCACAGCCTGACAGTTGCCGCCCGCCCCGACATTGACCCAGCGTTGCAGGAGGAAACCGCGCTAACGCTATCCACGGTGCAGTTGTTCGACTTGACCGATGCCGTAGATCAGTTCTTAGCCGATACTCAAACGCTGCCCGAGCTTTCCCTTCAAGTCCGCTCGCGACCCCGCCGAGACGTCAAATCAACGGAGCCTGTCGCTGAGCGCATCATTCCACCATTACTGGGTGCTGGAGCCCTAGCAGCAGCAGCAGCAGGGCTGTTTATGTTGCCGATTCCTGAGGTGCCCGAATTTGACCCCGAAAGCATCCCCCGTAGTTCTCAGCCAGGCCTAGAAGCCCCGGACCCAGGGCTCGCCCCGGCTGGAGCCGGGCCAGAGGGCACAGGCTCAGGCGATGTGACCATAGATGAGGGGAACGTAACGCCCCCAGCAACCGAAGATCTGTTGGATAGCGGTGAGGCTGGCTCAGATGGGGCCGGCACAGGGGCAGCTGAAACGAATAGCACAAGCACAGACGATCAGAGCGTGGGTACGCCACAGATTGTCCTGTCTAGTGCAGCCCTAGAGCAGCTCCAGGGACAGCTTGAAACGCAACTGACCGATCAGCTACCCGACGATGCGACCTTTGATAACACCCTCGCCTACGAGGTCTCCGTGGCGGAAAATGGTGACATTGTAGGTTACGAAGCCGTTAATCGAGTGGCCTTAGATGCCGTCGAGCAGACGCCGCTACCGGCACTGACCTACCTGCCCGTGGAAGATGCGAACACCGGCGCGGCGGTCCCCTTTACGGTGCGGTTTGAGCCCGACGGGAACGTAGCGGTTGAACCAGTGGCCAATGCAGTGACAGATGAGCCGTCGTCTGGGGTAGAGTCTGAAACAGACGAGGATTTATCGGAGTAAGCCCTAGTGACCTATCAGCCGTCTCCCCTGACCTCAGCCGATACGGCTGGCGGCAAACTCGACAGTCTCCGGCTTCCGAATCTACGCCCCAACGCGCCAGTCAAGTCTTCCCCAGCCGACGCAACCTCTGCTGCTGCGCCCACGGAATCTGCGCCCATGCCCCACCGGCAGGCGGCAGAACCGACCACCGTCCAACCCCAGCATCGCCCCAATGTGGCGCTGACCATTGTCACGCGGCTCTTACTGCTGGGGGTAGGCCTGCCAACGGCTTGGTTGCTCGGGATTGGCGCAGCCCAGGTCCTTGGGCATCGTTCGAACCAGATACCGCTTCAGGAGACGGCCCTACGTCGAGCTAATCGAGTCGTCCGCGAGGTTCGCTACCTACCCGATCGCTGGCGACAGCCCGACCGCTCCATCACGCGGGTTGAACCCGTGCCCATTCCAGCTGCCCCCATTGAGCCCTTGAGTCAGCCGACTGAAGCGCTATCGACCAGTGAGCGACAGGTCGCCCTGGAAGAAGTGGATGCGATCGCAACCGAACTCCGCAGCCTCAACCGTCGCCTGATCGACCTAGAAACGCGCCTAGGCCGTGCCCAATCCACCGCTGATCTACAGAGTCGCCTGACCGCCATTCGCACCAGCCTAGCGACAACCGCCGACCGCCCCACAGAAACGCCAGTACCGCCGATTTCACCCGTTATCCCAGTTGATGAACCGAATCCCTTACTGGATATAACGGAGCTGCAGGTCACCCTACCCAGTGATGCCCTCTTTGTCCCTGGCGAAGCCCGCCTACTAGAAACAGCACCCACCATCCTCAGCACCATTTTGAGCGACCTCAATCGCTATCCCAACGCCACCATTCTGATCGGTAGCCACACCGACGACCGTTCTGATGCCACCATTAGCCGTGAGCTAGCATTTCGCCAGGCCAACGTGTTACAGGCCTATTTGACCAATAGTCTGGGCGCTGCCAACTCAGAAAATGGCCAGCGATGGGTTACCATCGGCTACGGACAAAGCCAACCCCTCAGCAATAACGAAACCCCCGAAGCCCGACAGCGCAATCGCCGGGTTGAAATTTCGGTTGATCGCCGATAGAACGCAGCATTAATGAAAATTGTTTTCTTCGGTACCCCTCAATTTGCCGTCCCCAGCCTAAAACGGCTGATAGCCGATAGCACCTTCGACATTGCAGCGGTTGTGACCCAACCGGACAAGCGTCGGGGACGGGGCGGAAACGTCACGCCCTCACCCGTCAAGGCCGCGGCCCTGGCCCTGGACTGCCCCATCTGGCAGCCTGCCCGCATCAAAAAAGACCCTGAAACGCTCCAGGCCCTATCCCAACTAGAGGCTGACGCGTTTGTTGTGATTGCCTATGGCCAGATTTTGTCCCAAGACATTCTAGACATGCCCCGCTTGGGCTGCGTCAATGCCCATGGCTCATTGCTACCGCAATACCGTGGCGCGGCCCCCATTCAATGGAGCCTTTACCACGGCGAGCATGAAACCGGCATTACCACCATGAAAATGGACGCGGGTATGGATACCGGTCCGATGCTGGAAAGAGAGGCCGTTCCCATTAGCCTCCTAGACAATGCCTGGACCCTAGCCGAAACGCTGGCAGCTTTGAGCGCCGACCTGCTGGTGAGCACCCTGCTAAAACTCAGTGAACAAATGATTCGTCCCATCCCCCAGGATGACGACAAGGCCACCTATGCCCCGCTCATTCAGAAGGCAGATTACCAGCTTGATTGGCACCGCCCTGCCCTAGCCCTACATAACCAGATTCGAGGGTTTTACCCTAACTGCATTACAACCCTGCGCCAACAGCCGCTCAAGGTGATTGCCACACTCCCTTGGGATGACAACTCATCACCGCCGCCGCTGGCCGATATTTATCCATTGTTGAGTGAGGTCATCGCAAAGGCCGATCATGACACCGCCCCAGGCACCGTTGTCGGGGTACTGAAAGCCCATGGTCCAGTGGTTTCCACAGGTCAGGGTTACCTGTTACTGCGCGAGGTCAAACCCGCCGGGAAAAAGGCCCAAAACGGCTGGGATTTTGCAAACGGCACTCGACTGGCGTTGGGGGAACGATTTGGACCTGATGACTCAGATCAGACCTCGTGATAGATCAGACCACATCATAGGCACTGCAGCCCTTGCAGGGTCCAGCCGGATTGACTGCACAGCGGACCAACGGAGACTGCGCACTAAACCGACAGGTCGCATTCCCCAGGACCCAACCCTGATCGGTCCAGCTGCGTTCTTCAATGCCACGCAACAGCTGTACCTGCAACACCACCTGCCCAAGCCGATACCGTCCCGATCGAAACTGATATCGATGCCGTCTTTCTAGAACCACCTAGGTTTCTGAGCCAAAGTCGACATAGTTTCCAGGCTGTAGATTAGTATCCACGGCCAAATAACCCAAGCGTTCTGCCCCAGTCCAAAGCTCTACAAGCCGTCCTGAGCCGCCCCCTTTCACCGAGTAACTCTCGGTTCTCCCTATCGGCATACCGCGCCCGCCCGACAACAGTGCCCAGTATCGTAGCAGGTCTGCAGGCTGTTCGGATTTATAGCCGGTTTGTGAACGACGGCAGGCCACTTGGCTCCAATCCTGGCGCTCAAGTGCCCAGTATCGTAGGCCAAGTGGCGAGAGCGATACGTTAACTCAAAGGGCTGAGAGAGCTGGGAAACAGACCTTCGACCGCGTCGCAAAGCCCCAGAGCCCGACCTACTCTGCCGTCAGTTGCTCAATCAGAGGCGCGTACTGCAGCAGTCGGTCAAAGTCGCCTACAGCTAGACAAGCCGTTTTGAAATGGGATAACGCCTGACATTGCAGCGTCGTATCTTGCAATGCCAGGCAAACCTGTAGCCGTTCCTCTTGACAGCGCAACACTTCCAACGGTTCACCGCTGGCATCATAACTAATGCAAAGTGACTCTAGAACCTCCTCCTGGGCCTTTAGATCGCCAAGCTGCTGCACCAGCGTTAGTCGCTGCTGGCTGTAATCAATGGCCCGTCCATAGTCCTTAACCATGTAACAAGCATTGCCCAGGTTTCGTAGAATCTTACTGGTCACACGAACATCCATCTGATCACGCGCAATTTTGAGCAGACGCTCATAGCAGCGGATAGTGGCGCGGTAATGGCCCAACGCGTGATGGAGATTGCCTGCATTGCGCAGTACCCGCTTGAGTAACGTCACATTACCCAGCTGATCGGCTAAGGAAATACTGCGTTCGTAACAAAGCAAAGCTTGGTCACAGCTATTGTCAGCTCGGTGCGCCATCCCCAGGTTATTGAGACTGGTAATGATAGCCTTTAAATCATTCAGCGCTTCGGCACAGGCGAGGCTCTGCTCCATAGCAGTAATAGCCTGCGCCAGCTTACCCTGGTGACGGTAGCTATTACCCAAATGCCCCAACGCCTGCTGCTGGAGGGTCAGATCGCCACTGTCTTTGCCCAGCTGATAGCCCCGTTGGGCCGCCTGAAGACTCTGATCGTAGTGCCCCAGACTGTAGCGCGTTAGGGCAATTGCGTTTAGCGCTTGTCCCATTCCCTGGGAGCTTTGCCGTTCAGCATATTCCGTCAAGGCTGCCTCAAAATGTGCCAGGGCGCTGCCGTACTGCCGTTGTCGATGTTGGGCCTTACCCATCTTCAACTGATGACCGGCCTGACTGGGCACTTGGGTCGGCGCATGCTCTGGCTTTGGGGCACCGCCAGGAATATCTTCCGTGGCCGGTAAGGTTTCAATCTCCGACGGTAGAAGTTGTCGACGGTTTAACGCAGTATTAGCACTGACATTGAACGAATCAGTCATAGCGTAGCCCTCAAGCCAAACGTGTTGCAGTCGTCGCATTACTAGGAATCGTTCTCGGCGCTGAAACCCCTGATACGATCGCCTCGCGACGCAGCCGTGGGACAACTCGCCCTCAGACTGCTACAGGCGACAGAGCAGGCCAATGTCGCTGGTACCGTTCAGTACGTGACCGGCATCGGCGTAGCCCAAAATCAAAAAGCACCCGCAATTACTGTCAATCTTAGTCACGGTCCGGAACTAACCAAAACCGTGTTTGTGCGCAGGCTCTTACATCTGAAACATAGACGTTGTGTAAAGCCGCTCAACCCAACCAGATGAGAAGCTTAGTGTTACGCTAGGGACGCGGCAAAGCGTGCTGTTTCAAGGACTCAGCATTTTTGCTGAAGCGGGCTTTTTCACGCGCAAGTCTCCCCTGAAATCACCGGCTACTATCGTCCGATAGGACCGCCCGATTATGACGAATTTGTAACTTTGAGTGCTCCTCTCTTTGCTGCCGAGCGGCGGCTTTTCACCCCAGTCCCTCCGACCCCAGCAGCTGTCCCGCTGATTTTTGCCTTCCCGAACGAATACACGGTCGGCATTACCAGCCTGGGCTATCAGGTCATTTGGGCCATGCTGGCCCAGCGCACAGATCTGCAGGTCAGCCGCCTATTTACCGATACCCATGAGCCCCTACCCAGCGAGCCAAAACTATTGGGATTTTCGGTGTCATGGGAGCTGGACTATATCAATATTTTAAATCTGCTGGAGTCGCTGGAGATTCCCATTGATGGGGAAACCCGCGCCGAGCATCACCCGCTGGTTTTCGGCGGGGGGCCTGTTCTGACGGCAAACCCCGAACCCTTTGCTGCCTTCTTTGACGTCATTTTGCTGGGGGATGGCGAACAGTTATTACATGACTTTATCGACGCCTATCAGAGCGTACGGGACGCCAGTCGGGATGAGCAATTGTTGGCCCTAGCCCAGGTGCCCGGTGTATACATTCCTAGCCTCTACCAACCGATTTACATTGACCCTACCGGACCGATTGAGGCCATTCACCCGGTCAGTGAGGCTGTCCCCGCTACGGTCGAAAAGCGCACCTATCGTGGCAACCAGCTCCTAGCTTCTACGGTAGTAACCGAAAAAGCTGCCTGGGAAAACATCTTTATGGTGGAGGTGGTGCGAAGCTGTCCAGAAATGTGTCGGTTTTGCTTGGCCAGCTACCTCACCCTACCGTTTCGCACCGCCAGCTTAGAGGATTCGCTCATTCCTGCCATTGAAAAAGGCCTGACCGTCACTCGGCGATTGGGACTGTTAGGGGCCTCCGTGACTCAGCACCCTGGCTTTGAAGACCTGTTGGATTACCTCAACCAGCCCCAATACGATGACGTGCGTCTCAGCATTGCATCGGTCCGCACCAACACCGTGAATGAGAAGCTGGCAAAGACCCTGGTCAACCACGACACCAAATCCATCACCATCGCAGTGGAAAGTGGGTCAGAACGCATCCGCCAGACCATCAACAAAAAGCTAGAAACAGAAGATATTGAAAAAGCTGTTGTTAAGGCCAGGGCGGGTGGGCTCAGTGCGGTGAAGCTCTATGGCATGGTGGGCATTCCCGGTGAGGTGGAAGAGGATGTTGAACAAACCATTGCCATGATGCTGCGGCTGAAGAAAGCGGCACCGGGAATGCGCTTGACCCTGGGGTGTAGCACCTTCGTACCCAAGGCCCATACGCCACTGCAGTGGTACGGCGTCGATAAATCCGCAGACAAGCGATTAAAGAAATTGCAGAAGGGCCTACGGTCAAAGGGCATCGATTTTCGTCCAGAGAGCTATAACTGGTCGATTATTCAAACGCTAATCTCTCGTGGAGACCGGCGACTGGCTCCGTTGTTGAAATTGACTCGAGACTATGGTGACTCGTTGGGCAGCTACAAGCGGGCGTTTAAAGACCTAAAGGGGCAGCTGCCGCCTTTAGCATTTTATGTGCATGAACGGTGGAGAGAGGAGCAGACACTACCGTGGGAGCATTTGAAAGGGCCGCTAACAAAGCCGACGTTGTTGAAGCATTTGGCCGACGCGCAGCAGCATATGTAACCCACCGGAGTGTCGATATCGCCCCAGGCGGCCTCTCAATCTGCTACAGGTCATTAGTAGTCAGACCATTAGTAGTATTGGCGACGATAAAGCGCTTCTAGTTTTGAAACGGGTTGCGATCGCAACTCGACACCTTCATTTTTCGGAGGATCTGCTAACAGCGCTGTGACCTTTTTCCAGGCAATAAACGGCGCTGTCACCGGCCACAATAGCGCCGTCACCAGGATAAACAACCAATCAAACGGGCGATTCTTAGGTACGGCTGTATCTCTGAGGTAAGCGCTGAGTGCCACGAGAAACACGATGCCAGCCGGTATGCCGTAATAGACAAGCATGGGACTACCTGGAAAAGAAAACACGCTGATGTAGTAAAAGGCTGAAACGCAATGCCCCTAAAGCTGACATTACATTTCGTTATTATCGCGACGATACTAAACCGGTATCGCGCTTAAATCCGTATCCCCAGTATCTTCTATAACATCAATCTCAGTAATTTTTACGGACTTAGTGGCTCTAAAAAAACGCAAGAACCCTGACTAGAGAGCATTACAGGGTTCTTGTTCGGATTTACGATCGTGTGGGAACTTCAAGGTTCCCCCATGCCAGTCCCAGGCCTGTACCTTTTCTAACAGAGCTGCTGCCGCCCGGTCAGGGCACATCCCAGAAATATCCACCTGGGGAATGGTTTTGCCGCGCCGTTCTAAATCGTAACGATAGGCTTTGTCGTAGTACAGCAACAGGATCTCGACTGCCGCCCGCAAGTTGCCCCCACGAATGTATTGGACCGCAGCCTGGGTCCGCTCTCCCCCCAAGCGCCGTCGAACCCGCTCAGTGGCCTCCACCAGGCTTTCAGTATCGGCCTCACCATAAATTTTGACCAGCAGGTCGCAGCGTTCGCGCACCGGACGGGTCACCTCTAGGGTGGGGGCCGCTTCCATCTGATCCATCAGCTCATTGGGAATGCGACAGCTGCCCACCTGGCGACTCTCGGCTTCAATCCACACCGGGCGATCGGTCGGAAAAGATTGCCATTGCAGGGCAATGAGATTCTCAAAATGTTCGGTGCGGGGTTGGGGTGGCAGCAACAGTGCGCCGTAGCTACTGCCTCGGTGATTGGCTAGCCCTTCTAGGTCTAGAACGGCTTCTCCCCGATCGCACAGGGCCTGGAGAATATCTGTCTTGGCCGTGCCGGTCATGCCCCCCAACACAATCATCGGGCGTGGCTGGGCCACCGTTTCTCGTACCCAGCGACGAAAGGCTTTGTAGCCCCCCGATAGGGTGACAACGCTGAGGCCTGCCGTTTGTAGCAGCCAGGCCATGGAGCCGCTGCGCATGCCCCCGCGCCAGCAGTGGACTCGCACCGGCTTGTCTGGCCCGGCCAGAGCCTTAGCCTGGCGGACAAAGTCTGCCATTTTGGGGCCGACAAACTCCAGCCCGAGCTCCACTGCGGCATCGCGCCCCTGTTGTTTGTAACAGGTGCCGACGGCTGCCCGTTCATCGTTGTCGAACAGCGGGAAGCTGTGGGCCCCAGGGATGTGGCCGTCAGCGTATTCACCGGGGCTGCGGACGTCGAGGATGGGACCGGGGAGGGTGAGGAAATCGGTGACGGAAAGGGAGGGGTGCGACACGGGGAAAGGGGAGAGAGAAAAGGGGGAAGTCGGAAGTTGGGCGGCTTTCTAAGTTCTAAATTCCGCACTCCGAATTCTAGAGCAACCTGCACAGAGGTTGAGCTGGGTTGCTAGCCACGGAGCGTGCATGGCTGAGGAATAGCGATACTCGGAGGCTTAAGCGAAGTGGCCAACGCTAGACCTACCATCGTTTGATTGTAAGGGGTGGTTGGTTCGGCACGGTTGGGACGACCTGGCCGATACAGACGCTGTGGGTGTAGTTGGCCTGGTGTAGGGCATCGAGGCAGCTGTTGACCTGCTCGGTGGGGATGGCGGCGAGCAGGCCGCCTGCGGTTTGGGGGTCAAACAGTAGGTCGTAGTCTGGGTTGTTGACGGACTGGCGGTTGTGAATGAGGGTTTGCACCTGCTGGTTGCGCTGGTGGAGGGAGCTAGTGTGACCGGCAGCTAGGGTGGCACGTGCCCCGAGGAGAATAGGGAGGGCGGTGAGGTCCAACTCGACCGCTACCTGGGAGGCCTGAACCATTTCAGCGAGGTGACCGGCGAGGCCAAATCCCGTGACGTCGGTGCAGGCAGTGATGCCGTGCTGTTGCAAAATTTTTAGGGCGGCCTGGTTGGACTGGATCATGTGGTGAACGGCGGCATCGATCCAGCGGCCTTTGGCGGCGCGCTGCATGTCGGCGGCAAATAGGGTGCCGGTGCCCACAGGTTTAGTAAGAATCAAACTCTGGCTAGGCTGCAGGCCGCGCTTTCGCAAAATTTGGTCGGGGTCTACCCAGCCGCTGGCGGCAAAGCCGAGGGAGAGGTCGGGGCCTTCGGTGGTGTGGCCGCCCACCAGAAAGGTTTTTGAGTCGGCCAGGGCTGCTTGGGCACCGCTGAGCAGCTGATAGAGGGTTTCGGCCTGGAGCGGGTCGGTGGCGTAGGGTAGGGTGACCAGGGCCATGACCGTTTGGGCGGTGCCGCCCATGGCGAAGATATCGCTAAGGCAGTGGTTGACGGTGAGCTGGCCAAAGACGTAAGGGTCGTCCAGCAGGGCGCGAAACTGGTCCACCGTTTGGACAGCGAGCTTGCCGGGCGGCACGCGGATGATGGCAGCATCGTCGGGGGCGTCGAGTCCGGCGTAGATATTGTCTCGGCCCGGCCAGTCGGTGGGCTGAGGCAGACGAGAGAGGGCGGTGGTGAGGACATTGGGGCCGACTTTAGAGGCGCATCCGGCGCAGTAGGCGGTGGGGGGTGGAGTGGAGTGGTGACTCTTCTGGCGGTTGTTGGACATGTCTGGAAAATCATTGAACAGCGCCATAAAGTTGCCGTCGATCCAGTCTTTCCAGCGACGAAAGAGTCGAGTTTGCCAGGCAAACCGCCCCCGTGAGGCAATGGCGGTGCCATCGCCAATATCAATAATGTTCAAAAACTGTTTCTGGGGCGTAAACGGCTTCAGCGTTTGGCCCGATAAATAACGCCTCAGGTTCTCGTACAGCGGTGGCCCTTGCCGCACGGCAAACACACCAGCCTTAGCGCGGGGATGGTTCACCATGGTGGCGATGTCGCCTGCGGCAAAGATATTGTCCTGATGGCGGGCCTGCAGCGTATCGCGCACGGCGATAAACCCGCGTTCATCAGTGGCCAGGCCCGTGTCTTCAATCCAGTCGGGGGCGGTGGCATTGGTGACCCAAAAGGTGAGATCGCACCTCACCTGCAGCCCCGACTCACAGGTCACTTCCACTTGGTCTTCTTCCTGATTTTGGGGGGGCAGCACTGCACAGACCGATTCCTGCAGATGGGTCTGGATGCCCCGTTCTTGAAAAATTTTGGCCAGTCGTTGCTGGGTCCATGGATTGCGCCCAGTGGCTAGCGCCTCGCCCCGGTGAAAGAGATGGATGTTGACCTGGTCACGGCTGGGCATCGTCTGCCACAGGCGGATTTGCATATTCAAGGCCAGCTCTACACCGCCCACACCGCCGCCGACAATGCCGATGGTGGCCTGTCGCCGAGGATTGCGCTGCACCTCTTGCTGCAGGGTCTGCAGATACTCGTCCCAGGCTTTAAGCAGTTTGGGCACCGGCTTAGCAGGTACCGCGTAGTGGCTGGCACCCGGTATTTTCAGGGCTCCCGGCGTGCTGCCAATATCAATGGACAGCACATCGTAATGAACCGGCGGGCGACCCTTGCACAGAATCTGCTGCTTCTCAGTGTCTAGCCCCACCATCTCATCCATCCACAGGCGGCATCCGGCAAACCGGGTCAGGGGTCGCAGATCGATGTGGGAGCTGTCAAAGTCGTACAAGCCTGAGATATGGCAGGGCAGCATGCCGGAATAGGGCGTATCCACCAAGTTGGTAATCAGCGTCACGCGGACGCCCGGCGGCAGCCCTTCCATGCCAATTTTTCGCAGCACAATCGCGTGGGTGTGGCCACCGCCCACCAGTACCAGGTCCGTATGAAAAGGGATTGCCGTTTGCATGGCGACTCCGGGGGATGTCATAAAACCCGTCTAATACGATAGCGGGCTTATATGAATCTGGACTGAGTTTAGGGCAATGCCTGTCCGACATTTCTGGTGGGCACTGCCCACCCTACCCTCCTCACCTCCTCACCAGCGCAGCGCCCCCACCTCCTCACCCCACCCTGTATCACCAACTACAGAAATCCTGCTGTTCCCAAGCTGTGATAGGGCACAGGACGTTCACCCCAATCTCTGTGACCCAACTGGCCTCCCCAGACTTGGATATCGCGCGGCTTTTGTTTGACCTAAAGCGGTGTGGGGAGCTGGTGAATCGGTTTACCGGCTGGTTAGAGGCAGATGCGATCGCAACTTGCGTCACCGATGGCCTGGTAGAAACCTTTGGCTGTGCCTTTGCCCGCATTTGGCTGGTGGAGCCCGACCGCACGGCGCTACGACTGGTGGCGTCTTCAGGGCTTTACACCCGGTTAGATGGCTCCTTTGCGCGGGTACCGATGGGAGCCTTTAAGGTGGGCAAAATTGCCCAGCACTGCATTCCGTTTTTGAGCAACTGCCTACCGGACGAAACTTGGGTCAAGGACCGTGAATGGGCGCTGGAAAATCGCATTCAAGGATTTGCGGGGCTGCCGCTCATGGCCGGAGAACAGGCCATTGGGGTGCTGGCCGTCTTTAGCCATGACCCCATGGTGCCGGAGTTTTTAGAAGTGCTGCAAATGCTCAGCTTGTCGGTGACCGGGGCGCTGGCGGCGGCGTTGAACCATCAGGCAACCTTGCATCCCCCAAGCATCGCCACGCTCTCGGAGCAGTTGGCAGACCTGCTGGGTCGGCAAAAATTGAGTTTACTCGGGACCGAGCAGCCGTTGCCCGGTGCGATCGCACAGCTTCTGCTCGATATGGGGCAGTCACTACAGCAGCTCCCCTGCCACTATGGCCGACTGGTGTACGAACCCGATGCCGTCTTTTTAGAGGCGATGCTGGCAATCCCGTCTGATGCCTTGCCGCCCGTGCTAGAGACCCTAGCCTCGCGGGCGGTTAAATTTGGCGGACAACTGTATAGCCAGGCAGGGGTAGACCAGTCCATTACCCAAACACGCCTGCAGTTACCGCTGCTTAACGCAGAGGACATTCCGGCAACAGGGGATGTGCCCCAAAGTAATGGCGAATCACCGCTATCAGAACGCGAGGTAGAAGTGATGGCGCAGCTGGTGGCAGGCTGCCGCGATCGCGATATTGCCGAGCAGCTCTACATCAGTGAGCGAACCGTTAAATTTCACGTCAAGAACGTGCTCACCAAACTGCAGGTGAAAACGCGAGTCCAGGCGGTTTACCTACTGACCCAGGCCGGTTGGATCACGGCGGCAGCCCCCTGCACTAATGACGATGCCGAGGATAACCGTTAAGTCTCTCGATTCTAATAGGTCTCATATTCTAAACGCCCATAATGTAACCGCCTAGCGCCAGCTCCTCTGGGGCGTAAACGGCGCAGGTAGGAGACTTACGGTTAGCGCGATGCTTCAGCGCAATCCGGTCGGCTAGGTAGCCAGCATCGCGGGCAATGCCCGAAAAGCGTCCTGACCCCCAGGTATAGAGCCAGGGCAGTCCCAAAAAGTAGAGCCCTTCTGCCCCAGTGACGCCACGGTCGTGACCGGGGTAGCCGCGCCCGTCAAAAATCGGCACGTCAATCCAGCGAAAGTCCATGTGGTACCCCGTAGACCAGATGACAGTTTGGATATTGACCTGCTGCAAATCCTGCTCAAGAAGGGACGACTCGGGTTCCCATACCGGCTCGTAGGGCGGTTCAGTTGGAGCCTCGATATTGTTTCCAGCGATGTATTTATCGATGGTGTGCTTGATACTGTTGGCTACTGCATCAGCCTGTTCTAAATTCTCTTTAAGATTGTTTTGAAAGCTGAGCTGGCGACCTTTAATCTCACTCAGCTTGCCGTAGAGCTGCATTCCCTCCAGGGCAAAGTGACGCAGGTCAATTTCATGTCCGCCGCCACGTCCGGTGACGTAGTGATTTGTTTTGGTGCGGACCGACTCTTTTTGAGGATGCTCGTCAATGGACAGGTCGTAATAACCCATTTGGTCAAGCCAGTCCACCACGTCCTTCCCGCGGTACATTCGCGGCGACCGAGGGGCACTGCCCACACTCAAATGAACCTGGCGCCCCGCCAGGTGAAGATCTTCAGCAATCTGACAGCCGGATTGTCCGGTCCCAACCACTAGCACAGCGCCATCTGGCAGTGCTTCAGGATTTTTATACTGAGACGAGTGGAGCTGGGTTACCGTTGCAGGCAACCGCTCGGCCATGCGAGGAATCTTAGGATGGTGATAGCCGCCCGTGGCCACCACCACCTGATTGGCGGTGTAATTCCCTTGGCTAGTGGCGACTTCATACCGACCATCAACTTGGCAAACACGGTTAACGGCAACACCTTCCTGAAGGGGTGGATCAAAGCCGCGGGCATAGTCTTCGATGTATTGAACAATCTCGTCACGCTGCATAAACCCGTTCGGGTCGCTGCCCGGATAGGTATAGCCCGGCAGCGTGCATTGCCAATTGGGCGTGACTAAGCAAAAGGTATCCCATCGCTTAGATCGCCAGGAATGGGCAATTTTCTCTTTTTCAAAGACAATGTGGTCGATGTCAAGCTGCTTCAAGCAGTAGCTGATGGAAAGGCCCGCTTGACCACCGCCGATAATGATGACTGATGCGTGACGCGCCATGGCTACATCGCTAAGAAGGAACCCTCTCACCATAAAAACGATAATCGTTGGCTCCTGTATCCAGCGTTACCAAAACCCCTAACCCCGGCTTTAGGACAGGCTGTGCCGGATTCGCTGAGGTTGCAAGCTCACGACAGGCACCTGTACTTTTATGCAGGTCGTCGTTCTTGATCTTCTGCTCTCTGTAAAAAGAAAAAAGAGAATACTGTCTTAACAGTCAGGCTTGATTGTTCTGTAACAACAGATACGAGAAAGAGAGTGTTGACCGCCTAAGCTGCTGAACAAACTCATATTGGGAGTCATTCA
>JBCBOC010000020.1:0-14668 GCA_039821475.1 Cyanobacteria bacterium J06632_22
AACTTCACGCCCGACTTCACGCCCGACTTCACTGAACCGGCCCTGGTTGAACCGCCCCCGCTTGCTCAAGCGTTGCCAACGCTACCCTCCCCCGAAACCGAAGCGTTACCCCCCACTGCCCCCCTGACCCCGGCGCCCCTCCCCGAGTCTGTTCCCCTCGAGATACCTGCCAGCCCAGGGCCCGAACCGCCAGCAACCGTAAACCCTGAATCAGTACCCGCTCCCTCACTAACCTGTCCCCCCCTCACCAAAACAGGCGAGCGGGCCTTCCCTATCCAAGTCATTGAAGTGGTGGGTAACAGTGTTTTACAGCGAGAAATCGATCAGCAGGTGGCCTGCTATGCCGGCCAGGAACTCACCCTGTCTGATTTGTTTAACCTGCGTTCGAGCATCACGGAGCTTTACATTGGCGCAGGATATATCACTTCTGGCGCGTTCTTGCCCAATAACCAAGACCTCGGCGATGAAGCTGTGCAGATTCAGGTCGTGGAGGGCAGTATCGAAACAATTCAGGTCAATGGCCTCACCCGCTTATCAGACCGCTACGTAACCGACCGCCTAGCCCGGGCCATTGAGTCGCCGTTTAACCAACAGGCCTTGGAAGATGGCCTACAGTTACTCCAGATTGATCCGGCCCTGGCGCGGGTCAATGCAGAACTCACGGTGGGCAGTCGCCCGGGACAGAGCCTCCTCATTGTCGAATTAGAAGAGGCCGAAACCTTTGGGCTCTCCTTGGGGAGTAACAACTACCGCTCACCCAGCATCGGCTCAGAGGGCATCAACGCCGGCCTCACCGTCAATAATCCGCTCGGATTTGGCGATCGGTTAACGGTCAACTATGGTACGACCAACGGTCTCAGTCTGTACGACGTAGGCTATAGCCTGCCCCTTAATAGCCAGGGTGGCACAGCCCAGTTTCGCATCAGCAATAGTGACAGTCGGATCGTGCAAGACGCCTTCCGCGATATCGGCATTCGCAGCGATACCACCACCCTATCTGCTGGCATCCGCCAACCCCTATGGCGTACCCCCTCCGAGGAGTTTGCCATCGGACTCGATTTTGACTGGAAGCGCAGTCAAAGCTACATCCTGGAAGATATTCCCTTTTCCTTCTCGGCGGGGCCGGAGGCCGGCCTCTCCCAGGTGAGTGCCCTACGGTTTTCCCAGGATTGGGTGCGCCGTAGCCAGACACGGGTGCTGGCTGCGCGATCGCAGTTTAGTCTGGGTCTCGACCTGTTCGACGCCACCGTCAACGACAGCGGCATCGATGGCCAATTTTTTGCCTGGGTTGGCCAGTTTCAATGGATTGAACAGTTTTCACCGCGTTTTTTACTGCTGACCCGTTTCAGCGCACAGCTCACCCCCGATGCCCTCTTACCGGTCGAACGGTTTAGCCTGGGCGGCGTCAGTACGGTACGCGGTTATCCCCAAAATCAAATCGTCACCGACAACGCACTGACAGCCTCAGTAGAGGCACGCATTCCCGTCTCTAAAGACCCTACCAAGGTCCAAATCACCCCCTTTATCGATGTGGGCGCTGGCTGGAACACCCTCACCCCCAACCCCAACCCCAACGTGCTACTAGGCACTGGGGTTGGCGTCCGCTGGCTCGTGACGCCCAATATTTTTGTCCGCGTCGACTATGGCATCCCGCTCATCTCCACCACTGATGGGGGCGGATCGTTACAGGAGAACGGACTGTATTTCCTCGTCGATTACATTCCCTAAAGCCATCGACCTTGCTTTCGTGGCGGTTGAGTCGCGTTGGCCAGATCAAGATGGGCCAGACCATAATAATGAAGAGCAGCAAGGACGGAGGTCGGTCATCGGCATGGACGGTAGCCCAGGGTTACAAATCGCAACGTTTGGAGCAGGCTGTTTTTGGAAAACAGAGGATGTCTTCAGTCGAGTCCCCGGCGTCCATCAAACATCCGTCGGCTATATGGGGGGGCATTTCGCCAACCCCTGCTATCTCGATGTCCTCTCACGGATTACGGGACACGCAGAAGTGGCCCAACTTCATTACGATGCAGCGATGATCAGCTACGCGGCCCTGCTAGAGACTTTCTGGACAATGCACGACCCTACGACCCTGAATCGTCAGGGCGCAGATCGGGGGGAACAGTATCGTTCGATTATCTTTTACCACAGCCCCCAGCAACAGGCACTGGCCCACCAGTCGAAGGCAACCCTTGATCAAAGTGGCCGCTACGAGCAGCCCATTGTCACGCTCATCGAACCGGCGAAAGACTATTGGCTGGCCACCAAAGACCATCAGCAATACCTGGCCAAACAGCGCCTGAGCAAATCTCAACGCTGAGGAAGCCCCCTTGTCATGGCATTTGACCTGCCGACCTGTCGCCAGCATTTTCTGCTCCATGCCAATCCGGCCAATGCACCGGCCATGGAAAAGTATATGCGGCACCAGTTCAAATTTTTGGGTATTAAACAACCACAAAGAAAAGCCCTTCTAAAGGCCCTGATTCAAGCCCAGGGGTTGCCACAGCCCTCAGAATTGGCTGCCGCCCTGGGGCAACTCTGGGACTGGCCTGAACGAGAATTTCAATATGTAGGCTGCGATCTCTTGGAGCGTAGCACTCTATCCCCCGACCTATGGCCAACGCTAGAACGACTGATCACCACCCGCGCCTGGTGGGATACCGTTGATCCGCTGGCCATTCACACGGTCGGCAGGCTTAACCGTCAGTACCCTAGCGAGGCCGAGAACTATTTACAGCGCTGGCAAGCGTCTGAGAATCTATGGTTGAGACGAACGACGATTCTCTTTCAGTTATCCTACAAAACTGACACTAATACGGATCTGTTGCTGAAGATCATCCGTGAAAATTCGCAGTCAACAGAATTTTTCATCAAAAAAGCGATGGGCTGGGCGCTGAGAGAATATTCCAAAACCGATGCAATCGTCGTGACTCAGTGGGTCGAAACTTATGATTTACCGGCCTTAACCCGGCGAGAAGCGATGAAATGGCTTAATACCCATTCACGTAAGTAAGTTAACACCGCCTGGACAAAACCTTACGGAAGATCAGCGGTTCTAACGATGCGATTCAGCATTATGTCAATCGTTACTTGCCTTATTTGCCGGGAACTATAGGCTAGCGGCACTGTAGCGGTGTCAAAAAACGAACCCTAAGGCCTTGAACACGAGAATTGTTTTTTACAGAATCATGGCTGCCACAGATTAAGCTGTGACACCGATTCATCCTTAGCTATAGGACCAACGCTACACCTCTACCCGCACTCGTAACCCTTGTTTGAGCGATTAACTATGTCTCTTTGGTGCAGGCGAAACATGATTTCTCGCTGGCGATCTCGGTGGCCGCTGCCACTGCTGTTGGCTCTCGGGGGCGCAGCGCTGATTGTACCGCCAGCTATCGCTCAAGACCCATGGCAACCGGCCATGACCGACTTGAAAGTCACCATCGATACTGTTTGGGTACTGATCTCCGGTATTTTGGTGGTCTTTATGAATGCAGGCTTTGCCATGCTGGAGACAGGGGTCTGCCGCAGCAAAAATGCCGTTAACATTCTGACCAAAAACCTAATCGATTTTGGCATCGTTAGCCTAGCATTCTGGGCCGTTGGCTTTGGTCTAATGTTTGGTGACGGCAACGCTTTTGTCGGTCTCAAGGGTTTCTTCCTAGCAGGACTCGACACCAGTCCCGTCACGGGCGAAGCCTATCGAGGCGTGTTCAATTCCTTGAGCTGGGCCGGCATTCCCCTAGATGCCAAGTTCTTTTTTCAACTTGCTTTTGCTGGGGCGGCCGCAACCATTGTGTCCGGTGCGGTGGCCGAACGAATTTCGTTTTTTGCCTACTTTGCCTTTAGTGCCATCCTGTCTGCGGTAATTTATCCCATCAGCGGCCATTGGATCTGGGGGGGCGGTTTTCTCAGCCAATGGGGATTCTACGACTTCGCTGGCTCGCTCGTTGTCCATGCGGTCGGCGGTTGGGCCGCCCTCACGGGAGCCTATCTCTTGGGTCCTCGCCAGGGGCGATACGATCCGCTGCGGCGCGGTCCGATTCCAGGGCACAACCTTGCGATCGCAACCCTAGGGGGCATGATTCTCTGGCTCGGTTGGTTTGGGTTCAACGCGGGCTCGACCATGGCCGCAGACCCCGCTGCCATTAGCCGCATTATTCTCACCACTAATATCGCAGCAGCTGCCGGGGCCGTTGGCGCAGCTATTACATCGTGGGTGGTTTTCTCCCGTCCCGACCTCAGCACTATTATCAATGGCGTACTGGCTGGACTGGTATCCATTACCGCAGGCTGCGCCTTTGTCTCACCAGGCAGCGCCGTGGCCATTGGTATTGTCGGTGGCATGATTGCCGTTTTCGCCTCGAGTCTCTTTGATACCCTCAAGATTGATGACCCGGTGGGGGCATTGCCTGTCCACCTGGTGGGCGGTATTTGGGGCACCCTGGCCGTCGGGCTGTTTAGTGTGGGGCCTGGCGTTAATCCGTGGCATACCGCAGGCGCGGGACCTGCCCTGGGTCTGCTCGTGGGGGGGAGTCTAGAGCAGCTTTGGGCGCAGCTGGCAGGCATCGGTATCGTCAGTTTGTTTGCCCTCATCACCACGTTTATTGCCTGGGCACTGATTGATCTGTTGTTTGGGTTACGGGTATCGGCTAAGGCCGAACTTACTGGCCTAGACCTCAGCGAGCACGGCACAGAGGCCTATCCTGACTTCCAAATACGGGATTGACGAGCAGGCAAGTCGGCACTGGCATTGTCTCTAGCATTGTCTCTGGCATTGTCTAGCACCCAGACACGGCCCGCCCAACTCCTGATATCAACATCCTGATATCAGCACCCTGATGTCAATGACACAGCGGTCAGTCTCCGTCATCACAATGCTCCATAGGCTTGTGCACCATCAGAGATACTACAGCGTTCAAGTTTCAGATAAGACTACTTTGGTTACAGATCTATGGCACCCTCTTCTTCTGCACCAACCGGTGTCGCCATCCGTGGATTTACAACAGATAAACAGGTCAAGCTCTTTGCTGCCCTTAAGAAAAATCAGTTTCACGGTGTGCTACAGCTCCAGTCTAAACGTGGCGATGACTGGCAAATCTACATGTACTGGGGCAGGCTCGTCTACGCCACCGGAGGGCGTCACCCGGTACGCCGCTGGCGCAGACAAGTGGCTCGTTTTTGCCCCACGGTCAGCTTAGAAGCAGCCACGCTGGAAGCCACCCTAGCTCAACACAAGTCTGGCATGGCCTGCTGGGAATACCAGCTCCTCAAGGACTGGGAAGCACAGGAAAAAATCACCCATAAACAGTCCTGCCAAGTGATTTTGGCAGTGATGATGGAGATTTTATTTGACATTGCCCAAATCTCAGAGGTGTTTTACTCGATCCGCCCGGGTATCTCACTCTCTGACCAGCCCGTCATGGTAGACATGACCAAGGCGATTTCCATTGCCCAAAAGCAGTGGCAAGTCTGGAGAAGTTTAAAGCTGTGTCGCCATTCTCCTAACTTAGCGCCGGTGATTAAATCTGCTGAAGCGCTACAAAGCAATGCTCCTGAAAAGGTTTACAGCACATTGTCCAAACTGCTGGATGGTAAAACCACGGTCCGCGACCTGAGCTATCGACTCAATAGCGGTTTTACAGATGTTGCCAAGTCTCTGCTGCCCTATTTTCAGATGGGTGCCATCGGTCTAACCGAGATACCAGACTTGCCCGCCCCCATCGCCAAAAAAATTGACCTTGATGAAGCGCCCCCGGCGGACCGACCCCTGATTGCCTGCATCGACGACAGTCCAGCCGTTTGCAAGGCCATGAATCGGATTTTGACCCGGGCCGGGTATCAGGTGATCACGATTCAAGATCCGCTCCGGGCCCTCGCTTTATTGTTATCTAAAAAGCCCGATCTGATCTTTTTAGACTTGGTCATGCCCAATACCAATGGCTATGAGATCTGCGCCCATCTACGCCGTTTGCCGGTTTTCAAGACAGTTCCCATTGTCATTCTCACGGGCAACGATGGCGTGGTCGATCGCATGCGTGCCAAAGTCGTCGGTGCGGATACCTTTTTGAGTAAACCGGTCAAAATTGCCACCCTGCTTGAAACGGTACGACAGTCACTGCCCCAACCCTCCAGCCTCGATGAGACTAACGCTGAAGTCAACATCGTTGAGTCCGTTGCTTCTGGGTAAGCCCCCTCCAGCCTATGGCAATCGCAAGGCTGGTAGCCCCCGTACCTAGCACCTTGATGAACGCAATACCCCCCATAGCGTCCTCTAGAAGCAGCGCTAGTCCTGGGATAGTCAAGGTTTAATCTCAACCGTTTGTTGATTAATCGATCATTCTGTGAATTATGGGTACAGTCACCCTCACCCCTGGAGAATACAATGCGTACAGCACTTGTTGTTGATGATTCTAAAACAGACCGCCATATCGTTAGCAGCTACCTCACCGAGAAAGGCGTGGCGGTTACTATGGCCAGCAGCGGAGAAGAGGCAGTATCCAGCATCGGCGATCAAGCCTTTGACCTCATTGTCCTGGATGTTGTACTACCCGATCGCAGCGGCTTTGACCTTTGCCGCTACATCCGCGAAGAGTCTAGCCTCTCTGAAGTTCCTGTCATTATGTGTTCTACCAAAGGAACAGATATGGATAAGTTCTGGGGCATGAAGCAGGGCGCCAGCGCCTACCTAGAGAAGCCCGTGGACCAAGAAGAGTTTGCCGAAGCCCTTGGCAAACTGTTAGGCGTGTAGATTGAGACCGCAAAGGAAAGGAGACGACCCATGGCGACGGAGGGTGCAATGACGACAGCAACAGCAACTCAGGCAGCTTCCCAGACCCGGGCTGAGTCGTTTTTAACGGTGCATCTACCACCGGATACCACAGCGCTTCTGGCCGTAGACCAGATGAGTGAGGTGCTCAAGGTACCACTCGCTCAAGTCACGCCGATTCCTCACTTACCCAGTTGGGTGTTGGGGGTCTACAACTGGCGTGGAGAGATTTTATGGATGGTTGATCTCGGGGGGCGCGTGGGTCTACAGCCCTGGCATGCCCAGGAGATGCCCCCGGCAGTGGCCCCTGTTGCGGTAATCGAGGCTGCACAGCAACGCAATGGCCAATCTCGCCTGAAGGTCGGGCTGGTGGTCCGCCGCATCGAAGATATCGTAACGCTCGATCCTGACCAACTTCAATCGCCGCCCAACGCACTGGTCACAGAACAGCTCGCGCCATTTTTACGAGGGCACTGGCTGGATCCTACCGGACAGATGCTGACCTTGTTGGATGGAACAGCCTTGTTGGACCGCATGCCATCCTAACCCTTGTCCACGCCCAGAACAAGCCGCACGGTCGGACAGGCATGGACGGACCCGCCACGATGATCTTGTTGCTTTTAACCTTACCGTTGTAACTCGCTATGACTTCTGCTGCACCTGAGAAAAACGCTCAAAATAACGGCCACGTCAAAGGACCTGGCAAGGGGGGACGCGGTGCGGGTCAACGCGCGACCAGCAACGGTAGCCGTCCCGTTCCGCCTCCACCGCCGCCGCGCCGTGCCGTAGCGCCTCAGCCACCTGGTGCCCCGCCTCAGCCGCCCAGTGCCCCGCCTCAGCCACCCACCCCGCCTAAAGCTGTCCCACCTAAAGCGATGCGGCGTTCCAAGGCCGTGGCCTCAAAGCCGAAGTCCAGCTCAGGCCAGCAGCGGCTGGCAGTTCGATGGTGGCAGGGTTTAGGTCTCCGCTTCAAAACTACGGTCATGGCCGCGCTGGTGGGGACGTTACCTGTACTTGCAGTGGGTAGCATTTCTTACTACGTTGCCAACCGAGCCGCTATCGAAGAGATTTCCATCCTAGAAAAAGATAGAGCCATCGAACTTCAGGGGACACTCAATCTTTTTCTGGAAGACCGTTTAGCCGACATTAACAACATTGCTGAACTGGGGTTAATTAGCGATCCGGCCCTTAGAGACTCGGTCACATCCCAACAAATTTCTAAAGCCCTGGACCGGTTCATGGCCAACAGTGGCAATAACTACACGAGTATTGCCTTCTTTGATCTGCAGGGGGAGCCCATTGCCCAAACCAGTGCCGGTAAGCGACTTGGCAATCATTTAAACCGAACCTACATTCAGGCGGCGAAGGAGGCCAATGGTGCAATTATTAGTGAGCCCAGCTTTTCTACCACCTCTGGAGAGTACAGCATTTATACCGCCTCGGTGGTCAAGGACTTGAATACAGGGGTAGTCATTGGCTACGTGCGGGCTCGTATTCCCATGACAAAATTGACGGATATCTTATCCACCTTTGCGATCGACAACACGGAATACTACCTGGCCAGTAATGACGGCAGCGTCTTTTTGGGGTCTACGGCAGAATTTACCACGTTTGTAGATTCATCGGGAGAAGCCATTGACGCCGCTGCAGAGACGGGAGAAGCGGCCCTCGACCTCTCCACGCTCTTCCCTGAGTTATCCCCCTACTTTGACCTAGGCAATCCGGTTGCGGTCCCCTCCGATAACACCCTGACTCAAACGGACCAGTTGGCCGCCTTTGCCCCCAGCCAACCCCTAGATAACTTTGAGGACCTGAACTGGAATGCCGTGCTGTCCACTGACCTCAGCGTGGTCCTCGCCCCCCAGCGGCGTCTGTTTATTGCGATCGCACTGGGTACCTTAATATCCGCGGTTGGTTCTACGGCGCTGGCAATCTTGGCCACCCGCCGCTTTACGCAACCGCTACTGGACGCCAGCCAAGCGGTGGGCAAGATTGGTCAGGGCGACCTCGATACCCAGCTAACGGTATCCGGGGAAGACGAGCTGGCACAGTTGGGCAACAACATTAACAGCATGGCTGCCCAGCTCAAGCAGTTTACAGCGCAACAACAGGCGGCGTCCCAACGCTTCCAGCTGCTGGCCTCTGCCACAACGATTGAGGCAGACCTGAGCTCAGATGCGGGTCAAGCCGAACTCAATCGCCTGCTGGAAAATACCAAATCGGTGCTGGGCAGTGAACGGGTTGTGATCTATCAATTCAAGGCCGCTCGACGCAATAAGCGAGAGGGCTACATCAGCCATGAGGCCGTCAACGCCGGTCTACCTAAAGCGCTGGAGCTGGGGCTCAACGACGCCTGCATCCCCCCTGAGGTTCTCCAGGCTTATACTGACGGGCGGGTCTATGCCGTCGAAAATGTGGCCCAGGTCGAGATCAATGACGAGCATCAGGCCCTGTTGAAACAGCTACAGGTGCAGTCACTACTGGTGGTCCCGGTGGTGAACCAGAATCGTCTGTTTGGTCTAATGGTGGCCCACCACTGTACCCGCACCCACCGTTGGCTGCCAGAAGAGGTGGAGACCTTTAAACAGCTCGGTCAGCAAGTTGGTATTTTGATGACCTCGCAGCAGTTTGAGGGGTTGGCAGAAGAACAGAAGACGCTGAAAGAGAGCCTGCAGCGCCGAGCCCTGGAGCTGATGATGGAGATTGACCCCGTCAGCAAAGGTGACCTAACCGTACGGGCTAAGGTGACCGAAGACGAGATTGGCACCGTGGCTGACTCCTACAATGCAACCATTGCCAACCTCCGAAAGATTGTAGACCAGGTACAGACGGCTTCTGAGCAGATGTCCACAACGGTGGTCGATAACAAAGCTCAGGTACAGGCCCTCTCTGACGGTGCAAATCAACAAACCACAGAAATCAGCGAGGCCCTGCAACAGATCCAGCAGATGGTGAGCTCGGTGAAGGCGGTCGCCGCCAGTGCCCAACAGGCAGAGGAAATTGTACAGCGTGCCACTAGCAAGGTGGGCGACAGTGACGAAGCCATGAACCGTACGGTTTCGGGCATCATGAACATTCGCGAGACGGTGGCCGAAACAGCCAAAAAGGTAAAACGACTGGGTGAAGCGTCTCAGAAAATTTCGGGTGTGGTCAACCTGATTGGTGACTTTGCCGCACAAACGAACCTGCTAGCGCTGAACGCCTCCATTGAGGCGGCTCGAGCTGGCGAAGAGGGTCGCGGTTTCGCCGTAGTTGCGGATGAGGTCCGGTCTCTGGCCCGCCAGTCAGCGGAAGCAACCGTTGAAATCGAAAACCTGGTGGCAACCATTCAGACTGAGACGAACGAAGTAGTCTCCGCGATGGAGGTGGGTACTGAACAGGTGGTCGCCGGTACGCAGCTGGTGAATGAGACGCGGGCCAGCCTAGACGAAATCGCTCAGGTTGCAGAACAGATTAACGGTCTGGTGGAGACGATCGCCCAATCGACCCAAGCCCAGTCCAGCAGCTCTGAGGCTGTCACCAAGGTGATTCAGGATGTGGCTCAGATTGCGGAGCGCACCTCGACCGAAGCAGATCAGGTTTCCAATGCTTTTGAGACCCTGCAAGAGGTGGCAGAAACGCTACAGAACACCGTTGGCCGATTCAAAGTGAGCTAGTGCAGGAGAGGCCGCATGACGATGGATCCAGAAATTCGCGACCAGGCGTACCAGTTCTTCATTGAGGAAGCTCCAGAACTGTTGGAGGTGATTGAGGCCGGACTGCTCAACCTTCGGCAAGATAGCAGTACGGCGCAGCTCCATGAGATCATGCGGGCGGCCCACTCCATCAAGGGTGGCGCGGCCAGTGTTGATTTGCACAGCCTCAAGACGCTGGCTCATCGCCTGGAGACCATCTTCAAGGCGCTCTACGGCGATCAGGTAACGATCACACCGGAATTGGAGCGTCAGCTCCTGCTGGCCTACGACTGCCTGCGGGAACCGCTGGTTGCCCAAATGGAAACGGGACACCATGACGAAGACGGTGCGATCGCAACTGCCGAACCCATTCTGACCGCCCTCGAAGCCCAACTCGGCTCCGCCCTCGACAATGTAGACAGCTTTATTCCCAGTGCTGCTGATCTGGGTATCGACATGGTCGCATCCATGTTCGAAATTGACGTGCAGCAGGGCATTGATCGGCTCACGACAGCCCTGAGTCAAGCCTCGGCAGCAGAACAGCGGGGTGAGCTATTGGCCCAAACCGAAGTTTTCTCAGGCTTTGCTGAGCTGTTTAGCCTGCCCGGTTTCGGGGCCATTTGTGAGGCCGCCGAACAGGCCGTCAAAGCCCAGCCGGACCAGGTGTCGGACATTTTGCAGCACACCATTCAAGACCTAACGGCAGCCCGCAGCGCCGTGTTAGCCGGCGATCGCGAACAGGGGGGCAAACCGTCCGAGGCACTGTTGGCCACCGCCACGGCTAATTCTAGTTCACTCGGCACTGATGTCACGCAAGATATCGATCTGGCACAGGACATGGACCTAGCAAGGGACATGGGCCTAGCACAGGATATGGACCTAGCCCAGGATATAGACCTGATACAGGACCTGAGCACAGGGCTGGGACAAGATCTCGACCCAGACCTGGACTCGGGGCTCCTTGAAGATGTCTTTGACATCGCAGCGGCATCTAACCCAGATGATCTCAGCCTGCTCGAAACGGACCTCACGCAGGACATAGCCCAAGGCCTTGAGCAAGATATGGATCCAGATTTGGATCCGGATCTCCTGGACGATGTCTTTGGGGCTGCCGATCCGACCAGCACTGCCAGCCCCCTAGACGCGCTTTCCTCAGACGGCGATCTTCTGGATGACCTCGACGGCATGCTAGGCGGCCCCGACGGGATATTAAGCGATACCGATTTGGCAACCGATCAGGCCGCCTCTGACGATCTGTTCCTAAATGCCAGCAGCTCTCCCGCGACCCCCGACTGGACCCTCAACGGCCTAGACAACGCCCTCAGCGAGCCGACTGCCCGGGCCGAGAATGATAACAATGTCTTTGATCTAGACCTGGATGAAGACCTGATGGGCACAGCCCTCGAGACAACGGATGACCCCGTCCTCGACAGCACCGAGCTACTGGCGGACCCGGACCTGCCCCCCGTACCCGACAATGTCTCGGCAGCCATTGAAACCATCACCGAGCATTTCGACGCCCTCCCGGTCGCTAATATATTGCCAGCCCCCACGGCTGCATTACCGGCCAAGGCATCACCGGCCAAGGCATCACCGGCAAAAACGCCAAGTCTCCAGGCCCCGGTCCCCCAGCAGCCCACGCCGGGACCTGCGCTAACCCCACCCAAGGCATCCCCCTCGGGTGCACCGACCAAAACGCTTACGGCCCGCATTGCCCTGGAGCGACTGGAGCGCATGGACAACCTGGTCGGGGAGCTGGCCATCAACCGTAACAGCCTCTCACTCCAGAATGAACAGTTCCAAAGGACGGTTCGTAGCCTCAAGCAGCGCTTTGGTCAGTTTCGAGGTCTGGCTCGACAGCTCCAAACCCTGTCAGACAAGCTGCTGGTCTCTCCCGAGAGTGTATCGGCGGCATCGCCCCTAGCGACCACGGCCGCCCAGGTGGACACCACCCAGTTCGACACCCTGCAAATGGACAGCTACAGCGCTGTCAATGTGATGCTGGAGGCCCTGCTCGAAGAGGTATTGCAGGTTGAAGAGGCCATTGAAGACGTTCAGCTGTTTGCCGGTCAGTCCAACCGCAAGCTAGACCAACAGCGGCAGTTTCTGACGCAGCTCCGAGATGAGCTGATGTGGTCACGGATGGTACCGCTGAGTGGCGTGCTCAATCGCTTCCCGAGAATGTTGAGGGAACTCTCGACCGATCAAAATAAACCGGCGGAGCTCAAACTCGTCGGCACCCAGGTGCTAGTCGATAGAGTCGTCCTCGAAAAGCTTTACGATCCGCTCCTGCACCTGTTGCGAAACGCCTTTGACCATGGACTTGAGCCTCCTACACGGCGAGTCCAGCAGGGTAAACCTGAAACCGGCACCATCGAAATTCGAGCCTACCGCCGCGGCAACAGTATTTTCGTCAGCATCCAGGACGATGGCCAGGGCCTGAGTGTCGAAAAGATTGGCCAGCGGGCAGTCGCCGCCGGTCTGATTACAGCAGAAGGCATGGCGGCGGCCCGTTCGCAACAGGTTTATGACCTCATCTTTGAGCCCGGCTTCTCCACGGCCGATCAGGTGAGTGAGGTGTCCGGGCGCGGCATGGGCATGGACATCGTCCGCAGTCGCCTGCAATCCCTCAATGGCAAGGTCACACTGACGACAGAACCGGGTAAAGGCACCACCTTTACCCTCAGAATTCCCCTGACCCTGACGCTCTCCAAGCTGGTGGTTACCGAGGCGGGCGATTCCATCGTGGCCTTGGCGGCAGACAGTATCGAGGAGATTTTGATTCCCACGGACAGCCAGCTCAAAACCACGGCAGGTCAGCGGTTTTTAATCTGGCGTGACCAGGTCGTGCCGATCCACACGCTGGCTGAATGGCTTCCCTACGCCTGCCCCGTGGCCCAGCGAAAAAATCCCATGGCGGCCACCATGGCGGGTCGCTATCAAACCAAGAAGCCGTTGCTGATTTTGCAGCAGGGGCAAAGTTCCATGGCCCTGGAAATTGACCAGGTCCTCACGGAGCAGGAGCTGGTGATCAAGCCCTTCGGCGGTGCGATCGCACCGCCCAGCTACATCAACGGCTGTACCGTTTTAGGGGACGGCCAACTCGTGCCCGTCATCGATGGCACCAGCGTGATCGGCTACAGCGCATCCAGCAGCCGCCCTGCTGTCCCCGCTGCATCGGCACCGAGTCCTATCTCGCAGGCGCCTACCGTCCTGATTATCGACGACTCCTCGGCCATGCGCCGCACCCTGGCCCTAACCCTACAAAAAGCCGGTTATCAGGTTGATCAAGCCCGCGACGGGCGCGAAGCCTTAGAACGGCTCCAGCAGGGACAGCTTCCCCAGCTGATGGTCTGCGATGTGGAAATGCCCCGTATGAACGGGTTTGAGTTCCTCAGTCAGCGTCGCCTTCAGACCCATCTCGCCGCCATTCCGACACTGATGCTCACCTCCCGCAGTAGCCCTAAGCACCGCCTGTTAGCCAAGCAGTTGGGGGCAACAGCTTACTTCACAAAGCCCTATATCGAAGCAGAGTTTCTCCAGACCCTGCGCAACTATCTGACCGCGGTACCGGCAGCCCCCCGTTGATCCCATTGCCCAATTCTGTCTCCTACAGCCTTAGACCATGCCCTCTTCCACTGTGATGCCACCGGCTGCAGCCCGCTCCCTCAGCTGCATTCAGATTGATTTAGCACAGCTCAAGCTGGCTGTCCCCATCGATCGGGTCGAAAAGGTCGTGCGTCCCTCCCAAATCATGGGGGAGCATGTTGCGGATGCTGTTCCGACAGCGGCCCATACAGGCTCATCGGGGCCAGTTTCATCGGGAACGGTCTCATCGGGCATCGTGTACTACGCTGACACCGCCGTCACCCTGCTGAATTTACAGCAACATCTACTGCCCACGGCTACGCCCTCATCACCCAGCTACTTTTTGATACTGCGTGCCTCCACAGGAGAGTTGGTGGCCGTGCCTATCCCCACCGCACCCAACCTAGTCGAGTTTCCGCAGCAGACTGTTAAGGTGCTGCCGGCCACCTATCGACAGGTCAATCTCCTAGGGATTGCCAGCCACGTGACCCGTACCGAGGACGAACAAACCCTGTTCATTCTAGATGTTGACTATCTGGTCACCCGCTGGGGCCGCCCGGACTCGGCAGCATAACCCCTGCCCGCCAGCACGGTCGTTTAGGGATAAGTGTAAGCCTGACACCGGTTAGATCGGAGA